>CAXTPH010000041.1:0-13192 GCA_964245955.1 uncultured Sphingomonadaceae bacterium
CGTGGCGCGCGATCCAGGTGCCGGGCGTGTGGCAGGCGCAGTTCGACGACCTGCGCGAGACGCAGGGCGTGACGTGGTACCGGCGCAACTTCACCGTGCCGCGCAAATGGCAGGGCGACGGGGCAGTGGCGGCAGACGCTGGCCACGAAGTCGTGCTCGGCTTCGGCGCGGTCAACTATCTCGCCGAGGTCTATGTCAACGGGCGCCGGGTCGCGACGCACGAGGGCGGCTACCTCGCGTTCGAGGTGACGCTCGACCCGCAGGCGCTGTGGGCCGACAATAGCCTCGAAGTGAAGGTGACGCTGCCGTCGAACGACCGCGCCGAGTTTCCCGACCACCCATTTCAGGAAATCCCGCACGGCAAGCAGAGCTGGTACGGCCCGATGGGCGGCATCTGGCAGCCGGTTTGGCTCGAACGCCGCGCGGTCGCGCATCTCGGCGCGATCATCCTCGGCGCCGATCTCGCCACCGGGGCGGTCGGCATGTCGATGGCGGTATCGCCCGGCGCGGCCGAGGCGACGCTGGTCGCGACGATCACCGGCCCCGACGGCAATGTCGCCGGCCGCGCGCGGGTCGACTGTGGCGGTCGCGCGCTCGTTCCCGTTGGCATCACCGTTGCCCACCCGCTCAGCTGGTCGCCCGACGCGCCGCGGCTGTACGAGCTGTCGGTCCAGCTCGTCACCGGGACGACGGTCCACGATTCCGCGACGCGGCGCTTCGGCTTCCGCACCTTCACCACGAAGAACGGTCAGTTCCTGCTCAACGGCAAGCCGTTTTACATGCGCTGCGCGCTCGACCAGGATTACTATCCCGAAGGCCTCTACACCGTCCCGAACCTCGCCTACCTTGAGGACCAGTTCAAAAAGGCCAAGGCGCTCGGGCTCAACACCGTCCGCTGCCACATCAAGGTTCCCGACCCGCTGTATTACGACGTCTGCGACCGGCTCGGGCTGCTCGTCTGGACCGAATTCCCCAACTTCGAGCGCTTCAGCGAAAAGGCCGCCGCGCGCGCCCGGACGACCGCCGAGGGCATCATCGCCCGCGACGGCCACCACCCGTCGATCATCGCCTGGACGATCATCAACGAGGACTGGGGCACCCGGCTGACCGAGGACCCCGACCACCGCCGCTGGCTGATCGACCAGTATGACTGGCTCAAGGCGCACGACCCGAGCCGCCTCGCGATCGACAATTCAGCGTGCTTCCCCAACTTTCACGTCAAGACCGACATCGAGGACTATCACTATTACCGCGGCGTCCCCGACCGGCGCGGCGAGTGGGACCATCTGACCGACCGCTTCGCCGCGCGCGAGGACTGGACCTTCAGCCCGTACGGCGACGCGGAAAGACGCGGCGACGAGCCGCTGGTCTGTTCCGAGTTCGGCGTCTGGGGCCTGCCCAACCCGCGCGACCTGCGCCGCGGCGGCACGACCGACCCGTGGTGGTTCGAGACCGGCGCGCAATGGGGCGAGGGCGTCGCCTATCCCAAGGGGCTCGAGCAGCGCTACCGCAGCTTCTTCCTCGACCGCGCCTTCGGCAGCTTCGACGCGTTCATCACCGCGACGCAATGGTACCAGTTCACCGGCTTGAAATACCAGATCGAGAAGCTCCGCAGCAGCGCCTCGATCCAGGGCTATGTCATCACCGAGCTGACCGACATCTATTGGGAAGCCAACGGCCTGATGGACATGGAGCGCAACCTGCGCGTCTTCCACGCGCCCTTCGCCGACATCAACGCCGACATCGTCATCGTCCCCGGCTGCCGCCGCTGGGGGTATTGGGTCGGCGAGACGCTCGACCTCGCGCCGAGCATCGCCACCGGCGGCGACTATATCGGCCCCGGCGCGGTGCTCGACTGGAGCCTCGAGCCGCTCGGCCTGGCGGGGCGCGTGCCGGTCGCGGCGACGGCGGCGAACCGGATCGTGGCGATCACCGGGATCGACGTCGTCGTCCCCGCGGTCGCGGCGCCGGTCGCGGCGACGCTGCGGCTGACGCTGCGCGATGCCAAGGGCGCGGTGCTCGCGCGCAACTACGAGGCGCTGAGCGTCTATCCGCACGCCGCGCCGCCGGCGACGCCGCCGATCTGGACCGACGACGAGGGGATGCGCCACCGCCTCATCGCGCTCGGCTATACCCTCGCCGACACGCCCGACGCTGCGCTGTCGATCGGAACGGCGATGGATACGCGGCTGGTCGAAGCGGTCCGTCGCGGCCACCGCACGCTCGTCATGGTCGAGCACGGCCACAGCCGCTGGCTCCGCTCCGACGAGCCGCCGTCGCTGATGCCGGTGCCTTACCACATGGACCAGGCGTTTCCCGGGCTGTTTGCGCAGGCGCGCGACAACACGATGTACCGCGGCGACTGGATCACCGCGTTCAGCTGGCTGCAGCGATCGGGGCACTTCGCGACGATCCCGGCGCACGCGACCAACGGCCCGATGTTTGACCTGTCGTTCGAACGCATTGTCCCGCACCACGTGCTCGTCGGCATGAAGCCGTGGGAGCACGAGGCACACGTGCCCGCCGGCCTCGTCGTCGGCTGGGGCCACCGCGCCAGCGCGATCGTCGCCGAACGCTGGTTCGGCCGCGGCAAGGCGGTGCTGTCGACCTTCCGCGTCTGCGCCGATGATGCCGGCGTCGATCCGGTCGCGACAACGCTGTTCCATGCGCTGATCGCCCAGGCGCTCAGCGGCTGACGCCTATTTGGTGTCGTCGGCCTTCTTGTCGGTCGAGATGCCCGGGGCGGTCGCCTCGCTCTCGCTGCCCGACGGCCGGCCGGTCTGGGCGTTGATCCCCTTGCCCGCCTGCTTCGCATCGTCGGCCGGCTGCGGCATGTCGTGACCGTCGCGCGCGCTCACTGCGCGTCGCCGCCGTCGCCCTTGCGCGGGGCGTTGGGATTATCGCCGCCGCGATAGGCGGGGTCGGACTGGCCACCGGGCGACCCCTTGCCGTCGCTGTGCTCGACCGGTTCGGGCCGGGCGCCGCCGCCCGACTCGCCGCCCGTGCCATCACCGTCGGGACGGGCATCGACGTCGCCGTAGCCGAATTCGTTGCGGGGTTCGGACATGATCGGGTCTCCTTGGGCGGTCAACGCCGCCTCGCCCGCCGCGTTCCGGGCTGCTAGTCTGCGGCAAAAGCATGCCTTGGGGATCGACCATGACCGACGAGCTGTACCCGGTGACCGCCGCCGCGGCCGCGCATGCCCGGATCGACACCGCCGCCGCCGCCGCGCTGCGCACCGCCGCGCACGACGACCCCGACGGCTATTGGCGCGGGGAGGTCGGTCGGCTCGACTGGGTGACCCCCCCGACGGTGATGGGCAATTGGCGCTTCGATCCGGTCGACATCAAGTGGTTCGAGGACGGCGTCCTCAACGCCAGCGCCAACTGCCTCGACCGCCACGACCCAGCGTCGATCGCGATCGTCTGGGAGGCCGACGACCCCGCGACGCCGCTGCGCCGGATCACCTACGGCGAGCTTCTCGCCGACACCTGCCGGATGGCGAACGTGCTTATCGGGCTCGGCGTCGAGCGCGGCGACCGCGTGACGATCTACCTGCCGATGATCCCCGAAGCGGCGGTGGCGATGCTCGCCTGCGCGCGGATCGGCGCGGTCCATTCGGTCGTCTTCGCCGGTTTCTCGCCCGAGGCGATCGCCGGACGGATCACCGATGCCGGCAGCCGCGTCGTCATCACCGCCGACGGGGGTGCGCGCGGCGGCAAGCCGCTGCCGCTGAAAACCGCGGTCGACAAGGCGGCCGACCTCGCCGGCATCGTCGAGGCGATCCTCGTCGTCCGCCACGTCGGCACGCCAACCGCGATGACCGAGGGGCGCGATCATTGGTGGCACGACCTCGCCGCCGCCGTCCCCGCGACGTGCCGCCCCGAACCGATGGGGGCCGAGAACCCGCTGTTCCTGCTCTATACCAGCGGCTCAACCGGCAAGCCGAAGGGCGTCGTCCACACCACCGGCGGTTACCTGCTGTGGGCCAACCTGACCTTCGACCTCGTCTTCGACGTGCGGCCCGGCGAGCTGTTCTGGTGCACCGCCGATATCGGCTGGGTCACCGGGCACAGCTATCTCGTCTACGGCCCGCTGTCGGCGGGGGCGACGGTGCTGCTGTTCGAAGGCATCCCGACCTATCCCGCCTCGGACCGCTTCTGGGCGACGATCGCGCGGCATAAGGTCAACGTCTTCTATACCGCGCCGACCGCGCTCCGGTCGCTGATGCGCGACGGTGACGCCCCGGTCGCGGGACACGACCTGTCGAGCCTCCGTCTGCTCGGGTCGGTCGGCGAGCCGATCAACCCCGAAGCGTGGGGCTGGTATCACCGCGTCGTCGGCAAGGGCGCGCTGCCGATCGTCGATACGTGGTGGCAGACCGAAACGGGGGGCATCCTGATCTCGCCGCTGCCCGGCGCGACGGCGCTCAAGCCCGGGTCGGCGACGCTGCCGCTGCCGGGGATCGAGCCGGCGCTGGTCGACGCGGAGGGCAAGTTCATCGACGGCCCGGCGAGCGGCAACCTCGTCGTCACCCGCTCGTGGCCGGGGCAGGCGCGGACGCTGTACGGTGACCATGCGCGCTTCGCCGAGACCTATTTCAGCACCTACAAGGGCCTGTATTTCACCGGCGACGGCGCGCGGCGCGACGGCGACGGCTATTGGTGGATCACCGGCCGGGTCGACGACGTCATTAACGTCAGCGGTCACCGGCTCGGCACCGCCGAGGTCGAGAGCGCGCTCGTCGCCCACGCGCACGTCGCCGAGGCCGCCGTCGTCGGCTTCCCGCACGACATCAAGGGGCAGGGCCTGTATGCCTATGTCACGCTGATCGCCGGGATCGAATGCTCCGACGCGCTGCTCGCCGAGCTGCGGGCGAGCGTGCGGACGATCATCGGCCCGATCGCCACCCCCGACCATCTCCACATCACCCCCGCACTGCCGAAGACGCGGTCGGGCAAGATCATGCGGCGCATCCTCCGCAAGATCGCCGAGAATGATTTCGCGGCACTGGGCGACACCTCGACGCTCGCCGATCCGTCGGTGGTCGAGACGTTGATCGAGGGTCGGCAGAACCGCTGACGACGATATCGAGTGTCGGCGTTGGCATCTCAAGTCAAAAGTAACATCCCGGCAATAAGCCTATTTCTGACACTCCGTATATAATAATGAGTTATAACGGAGTCGTAATCGACACTAATCATGCCAAAAGTCTTGATTGTCGCCGTACTTTACAGTTTATCGACTTAGCACTTTGGTAACCACGATCATTCAATAACTTCTGCTGTTGGCACAGGTCTTGCTCTGCGTTTGATGCTGGGTTCGCCAGCCTGAACCAAGGGGAATGATCATGCTCGACAGGTTTACCAAAGCGATCGCCGCGATCGCCATCGTGCTGCCCGCCGCCGCAACCGCCGCGCCGGTGACCTTCTTCGGCGAGGACATCAACACGGCAGGCGATCCGAGCCAGGTCGCGCCGACCAATTCGACCGCCGCGCGCAACAGCTTCTTCGGCAATCTCGTCGGCGTCGGTACCGAGACGCTCGAGGGCTTCACCGCCGGAACCGCCGCGCCGCTCGCGGTGTCGTTCGGCAGCGCCGGCACTGCGACGCTCAACGGCAATTTCAACGTCGCCGCGGGCAACGACAATGCCGGCCGCTACGCGATCTCGGGCAATCAATACTGGTATGCGGGGACCGGGTCGTTCTCGATCGCCTTCTCCGCCCCGGTCGCGGCGTTCGGCTTCTATGGCGTAGACATTGGCGACTTCGGCGGGCAGGTCACGCTGCAACTGACCGACAGCACCAATGCCGTCACCAGCCTGACCGTCCCGAACACGATCGGCGCCGGCGGATCGACGTCGGGCTCGGTCCTCTATTTCGGCTTCTTCGACACGGCGAAGAGCTATACCAATATCGCTTTCCTCAACAGCTCGACGACCGACAACTTCGCCTTCGACGACTTCTCGATCGGATCGCGCGAGCAGGTCGTGCCGGGCACGCCCGAGCCCGACACCTGGGCGTTGATGATCGCCGGCTTCGGCCTCGTCGGGACGGCCGCGCGCCGCCGCCGCACCGTCGCCGCCTGACGACGATCGTCAGCGTCGACGGCGGCATCCACGGGTGCCGCCGTCGACGTCGGCCGGGCGCGGATTACGGCTGCGGCTGGCCGACGGCATAGGTCTGGCCGCCGATCCGGACCTGCGAAAACCGGTTCGACGTCACCGCCGCTGCGGCGTAATTGCCGCGCTGGAGGTTGGCGAGGATGTCGGTCTGCGCAGCGTGAAGCTTCAGCAGTTCCGACGGCGCGATCGCGCGGGATGAGGCCGCTGGCGCGATCGCTGCCGGCGTCGGCCCGGGATGTGCCCCGGGCGCTACCGCCACCGGGGGCAACGCCGGCCCCGGCGACGCGGCGGTCAGCGCCGCGGTCAGCTGGACGTTGCTCGCCACCGCGTTTTGCGCGGTCGCCGCGAGCTGTTTGACGTTCTGCGCCTGCTGGATGAGCTGGTCGGCGGTGATCTTGAGCGTCGTCCCCGGCGCGACGGTGAAGGGCTCGTCGGGCACGACGGTGCCGCTGCTGCCGCCGATCAGCTGCATCGCCGGGGTCGGCAGGTTTTCCGCCGCGAAGCTCGGCGAATAAGTGACTGTCATCCGCCCGGTCGCTGCCGCCGCGGTGTTGCCGAGCGCGAACTGCGCGAGCGAGATCAGCAGCGCGAGCAACGCGAAGACCGCGCCGAGTGTCAGCGCGCGCATCCGGTACGCCGCGAGCGCGGAATCGACCGGCTGGCCCTTCCACGCGAGGAAGAAGGCGAACAGGAACACCGCCATGCCGACGCCGATCCCGCCGAGCTGCGCCAGCTTGGCGACGCCGTCGATCAGGCCGGCCGATAGGTCCATGAGCATTTCCCCCGCTCGCGCGTTGATAGCATATTCGGGGCGCGGGCTGAATGGCCGCGCATCGATGCTTGGCAAGGGACCGAAACGTGGCCGACCTTCTATGGCAGGGTAAATATCTCGAAGTCCGGCGCGACGGCACGTGGGAGTTCGCTGCGCGCGTCGGCGGCATGGGTGCGGCGGTGATCCTCGCGCTGACCGACGCGCGCGAGATCGTCCTCGTCGAGCAGCTGCGCCGCGCGCTGGGCCGACCGACGATCGAGCTTCCCGCCGGACTGATCGGCGACGACGGCGACTTCGACCCCGCCGCCGCCGCCGCGCGCGAGCTCGCGGAGGAAACCGGCTTCACCGCGCGCGACTGGACCTGCGTCGGCGACTTCGCCACCTCGCCCGGCATGTCGGCGGAGATGTTCACGCTGTTCCGCGCGTCCGGGCTGACCCGGACCGGGGCCGGCGGCGGCGTCGCGGGCGAGGACATCACCGTCCACGTCGTGCCGCTCGACGGCATCGGCGGCTGGCTTGCGGTGCAGCGGGGGCGGGGATGTGTGATCGACTGCCGTTTGATTGCGGTGTTGGGGCTCGTCTAACCGGACGGGCTCGCCTGCTCGCGGCCCGTAAACGGCGTCGCATCGAGGCCGGTTGCAGGCATCAAGCCGTTGCCGAATTCGCTGTCCTACAGGGCGCAAGCTGAGTTAGCCTTCGTCATCAACGGGCGGCGCGCGCTCTTTCTCATCGCTGCATCGTCGTCGCGCGTCTCGCCGGAAGTGAGAAAGCGAAAAAACACTGTCGTTGGTGTGAACTTATTCTGAACTTAGCGTCGGAGCCGACCGGGATGCGGGCGCACCGGACCGTCGCAAGGCGGCGATCGGGTGGCAGCCCGTCGTGGCTCAGATCCGCTTGGTTACCGCGATCGCCACCCGGCAGCCGGCGCGGATCACCGCCGACATCACCGGGAAGCCGGTCCCGCCCATCGCGCTGGCGGTGTCGCGATGCTCGACCTCGTCGGCCTGGAAGTCGGCGATGTGCGCATCGAGCTCGGGGTCGCGCGATCCGCCATGGCCGTCGGCAAGTCCGTCGCGCTGCGCCTGATAGTGGCGGTCGATCTCGGTCTCGACCGCTACGGTGCACGCCATCGCCGCGTCGGGCCCGAGCAGCGCGGTGGCGGCGCCGAGCGCATAGCCGGCGATGTGCCACAGCGGGTGGAGCAGCGTCGGCCGCACGCCGCGCGCGACGATCAACTTGTCGAACACCGCGAGGTGGCGCGCCTCCTGCGCCTTCATCCGCCCGATCTCGGGGGCGACGGCGGCGCGGTTGCCCATCACCGCGAGCTGCCCGGCATAGATCCGCGCCGCGCCATATTCGCCGGCGTGGTCGACGCGGATCATCTGCGCTATGCTTTCCCCTGGGGTTTCCGTACCAGCCATAGCGCGACGCCTCCGATTACGGTCGAGAACAAAGCGTTGTACCCCGCCATCGAAATCCCGAACAGCGTCCACGCCGCCGCATCGCAGCGGATCATCGGCGTCGCCAGCGCGGCGGTGATGAAGTCGGGCCCGGCGGCGAGCCCGTTCGCGGTGCACGCCTGCGGCCCCGCCCACCAGTGATATTCGACCCCGGCGTGGAAATAGCCGATCCCGGCGGTCACCAGCACCGCCAGCGCGGCGAGCGCGACGACCGCGCGGTTGCTGCGCAGCGCCCAGGCGACGAGGCCGAGGCCGAGCGCGGCGACGTGGGGCCAGCGCTGCCACAGGCACATCTCGCACGGCGCGAGGTGACCGAGATACTGGAACGCCAGTGCCCCGCCGAGCAGCGCCGCGCTGCCGACGAGAACGAGCGCGTTGGCGGCTTGGTTAGAGCGCATAGCGGACGATCACGAAGCCGGCCAACAGGACGAGGCAGACGATCGCCACCCAGTGAAAGTGATGCTCAATAAAGTGCTGCGCCGCCGTGCCGAACTGGCGCAGCAGCAGCGCGACGACGAGGAAGCGCCCGCCGCGCCCGACGACCGAGGCGAGCAGCGCCCCGGCGAGGCCGAGATGGACGCTGCCTGCCGCAACCGCCGCCGGCATCGGCGCGAGGACGAAGGCGAGCGGCCATAGCGCGGCATTGCCCGCGACCTGCACCTTGAACTGGTCGAACTCGGCCTTCTTGTGGAGGAAGCCGAGCAGCGGATCGGCGACCGCGTCGAACAGCAGCGCGCCGACATAATAAGCGATCACCGCACCCGCCGCCGACGCCACCGCGCCGACCAGCGCATAGCGCAGCGACCGCTTCGGCTGGGCGATCGACATCGGCAGTTGCAGCAGTTCGGGCGGGATGGTGAACAGCGCGCCGTCGATGAACGCGACCAGCGCGAGCCAGCGCTCGGCGTTCGGGCGGCCGGCGAGGACGAGCAGCCGGTCGTAGAGTTGGCGGAGCAAGCGGGAACCCTTCGGCTGCGATGCGCGCCGTCTAGCACGTTGCCCGGCCGCGTCGACCGCCAAAGTCGGGGCCGCCCGCGCGAGCGCCGCCACCGGCGCGCCCCGCCGCCGCTACTTCGCCGCCGTCTGCACCGGCGCCGCCGCGCCGGGCGCGAGGCGGGCGATTAGCTTGACCGCATAGTCCATCTGATAGTCGGTCACGCCCTTCTTCTTGAGCGTCTCGGGCGTGTCGGCGAAGCGCGGATCGGCCTTAGTATCGGTCTCGATCAGCTTGTCGCCCGCCTTGACCTCGTTGATCAGGTGACGCTTGAGGTCGGCCTCGCGCAGCCGCGGACGGCTGGCGTCGGCGGCGAGCGCGTCGGACAGCTGCGGCACGACGATGTCGGGCTCGATCCCTGCCTCCTGCACCGACCGCCCCGACGGCGTGTAATAGCGCGCGGTCGTCAGCCGCAGCGCGCTGGTGTCGTCGAGCGGGATCAGCGTCTGCACCGACCCCTTGCCGAAGCTGCGCTGGCCGAGCACGATCGCACGGCGCTGGTCCTGGAGCGCGCCGGCGACGATCTCCGCCGCCGACGCCGAGCCCTCGTCGATCAGCACGACGACGGGCTTGCCGCCGGTCAGGTCGCCGCTGTGCGCGTAATAGCGCTGGATATCGTTCTTCGTCCGCCCGCGCTGCGACACGATCTCGCCGTGGTCGAGGAAGGCGTCGCTGACCTCGATCGACTGGTCGAGCAGCCCGCCGGGGTTCGAGCGCAGGTCGACGACGAAGCCGCCGAGCTTGTCACCAAGCTGCTTCTCGATTGCGACGATCGCCGCCTTGGTCGCCGGGCCGGTCTGCTTGCTGAACGAGGCGATGCGGATGATCCCAGTGTCGCCCTTGACCTCCCACTTGACCGGCTTGATCTGGATGATCTCGCGCTTGAGGGTGAATTCGAGCGGCTTCGGCGCGCCTTCGCGGATGACGGTGATCTTGATCGTCGTCCCCGCCGCGCCGCGCATCTTGTCGACCGCCTCGGTCAGCGTCACGCCGTACAGCAGCTCGCCGTCGATGCGGGTGATGTAATCACCCGACTTGATCCCGGCGCGCGCGGCGGGGGTGTCGTCGGTCGGCGCGACGACCTTGACCGCGCCCTCCTCGGTCGAAACGGTCAGGCCGAGCCCGCCGTATTCGCCGTCGGTGACCTGCTTCATGTTGGCGAAGTCGCGCGCGTCGAGGTAGCTCGAATGCGGGTCGAGGCTGGCGAGCATGCCGTTGATCGCGCCCTCGATCAGCTTCTTGTCGTCGACCTTGTCGACATAATCGGTGCGGACACGTTCGAACACGTCCATCAGCGCGTCGAGGCGCTTGTTGGTGTCGGTCTCGGGCGCGGCCTGGAGGATCGGCGCGGGCAGGAGGACGAGGAGGCTCGCGGTCAGCGCGAGTCGGACGCGGGTCGACGGCATAAGCGATTCCCTTGGACTAGACGACGAATATAGCAGTTCGGCGCGCGCTAACCATCCCGATGATACGGATGGCCGGCGAGGAGCGATGTCGCACGGTAGAGCTGTTCGGCGAGCATCGCGCGGACGAGCAGGTGCGGCCATGTCGCCGGACCGAAGCTCATCAACTGGGTGGCTGCCGCCCGCGCCGCCTCGCCGTGCCCGTCGGCGGGGCCGATGACGAAGCGCGCCTCGCGCATCCCGTCGTCGCGCCACCCCGCCAGCCGGTCGGCGAGCGCGCGCGACGTCAGCGCGCTCCCGCGTTCGTCGAGCAGGATCGTGACGGCGGGCGTCGGCAGGTCGGGAACCTTGCCGCTGCCGGCGTCGCTCAGTTCGGTCAGCGTGCAGGGCCAGGCGATGCGCTTGACGTAGCGGTCGACCAATTCGGCCTCGGGTCCGCGCCCGATCCGCCCATGCGCGACGACGTGGAGGCGCAACTAGGCGTCGTCCCCGTCGTCATAGGCGTCTTCGGTGCCGAGCGAAGCGACTTCGAGCGGCGTCGCGTCGGGCATCGGGTCGAGCGCGACGACCTTCGGCGGCGCGCGGCGGTCGCTGGTCGATCCGCTTGGCCCGTCGAACGCCCACATCTTCTCGAGGTTGTAGAAGGTGCGGACCTCGGGGCGGAACAGGTGGACGATGACGTCCTGCGCGTCGATCAGGACCCAGTCGGCGGCGGGCAGCCCCTCGATCCGGACGCTGCGACCGAGTTCGGCCTTGGCGCGCTCGGCGATCTTCGCCGCCATCGACGCGACCTGCCGGGTCGAGCGGCCGCTGGCGATGACCATATGGTCGGCGATCGAGGTCTTGCCGGCAAGCGGAATCGAAACGACCTCGACCGCCTGGTCGTCCTCGAGTGTCGACATCACCAGCGCGTGGAGCGCGATCACCGCGGGGTCGTTCACGGCGACGGCGCGCGGCGCGGCGGCGGTCGTCAAAGCCGTCCGGGGGGCGGCGGCGGGAGTCAAAGCCAAATCATCGTCCTCATCATCGGGAAGCCCGGCCGCGATCGGCCCTATTCGGGTCGGCCCAGTTCGGGTCGGCACGCCGGATCGCTGTCGCCGACAGCGGGCTCATCCTGATGTCGAGAACGACGATCGCCGGAAGCCTCCATTCGCGCCAGCGCCGCGCGGTCGCCGAAGCGTGCCGCCAGCGCCTGAACCACGCCATCGCCGGCGCCGTCAAAGCCTGTCGCATATAGCCCGGACGCGCGAAAACCGCAATCGGCACCTGCCTGGCCAGCGCCCGCCAGCGCGACCAGCGGTGGAACTCGGCGAGATTGTCTGCGCCCATCAGCCAGACGAAGCGGACGTTCGGGTAGCGGTGGACGAGCGCGGCGACGGTATCGACCGCAAAGCGCGTGCCGAGGCGCTGCTCGATATCGCTGACGCGGATGCGCCGGTGCCGGACGACGCCCCGCGCGGCGGCGACGCGCGCCGCCAGCGACGCCATGCCGGCGCCGGCTTTGAGGGGGTTCTGCGGACTGACCAGCCACCACACCTCGTCGAGCCCGAGGCGACGCAGCGCCTCGACGCTGATGTGCCGGTGCCCGGCATGCGCCGGATTGAACGACCCGCCGAGCAGACCGACGGTCTTCAGCCGCGCACCTGTCCGGTCCCGCGAACGACATTCTTATACGTCGTCAGCCCTTCGAGCGCCACGGGACCCCGCGCGTGGAGGCGGCCGGTAGCGATGCCGATCTCGGCGCCGAAGCCAAATTCGGATCCGTCAGCGTATTGGGTCGAGGCGTTGACGACGACGATCGCGCTGTCGACCTCGGCGACGAAGCGGTCGGCGGCGGCGAGGTCGGCGGTGACGATCGCGTCGGTGTGGTGCGAGCCGTGCGCGGCGATGTGCGCGACCGCTCCACCGACCCCGTCGACCAGCGTAACGGCGGCGATCGCATCGAGATATTCGGTGTCCCAGTCGTCGTCCGCCGCCGCCGCCAGTCGCGGATCGAGTGACAGCAACTCGGCCGACGCGCGGACCTCGCAGCCAGCGTCGAGCAATGCCGCAATCAGCCCCGCTGCGTCGCGATAGGCGCGGTCGATCAGCAGCGTCTCCATCGCGCCGCACACGCCGGTCCGGCGCAGCTTGGCGTCGAGGACGATCGCGCGCGCCATGACGGAATCGGCGGCGGCATCGACATAGACGTGGTTGTTGCCGTCGAGGTGCGCGAGCACCGGCACCCGCGCCTCCGCCAGCACGCGCGCGACAAGGCCCTTGCCGCCGCGCGGGATGATGACGTCGATCAGGCCGTGCGCGGCGAGCATCGCCCCGACGAGCGCGCGGTCGGGCGACGCGACGCGCTGGATCGCGACCGCCGGCAGCCCGGCCGCGACGACGCCCTCGACCAATGCCGCGTGGATCGCCGCGTTCGACACCGCCGCTTCCGAGCCACCG
>CAXTPH010000042.1:0-13028 GCA_964245955.1 uncultured Sphingomonadaceae bacterium
GCCGGCGGTCATCTCGGTCACGGTCGGGCTCGGGCAGACGCTGTTGACGCGGACCCCGTGGCGGCCGTTGTCCATCGCCAGCGCGCGGGTCAGGTTGACGACCCCGCCCTTCGACGCGTTGTAGGCGACCGCGCCCCAGTCGCCGCCCAACCCCGACACCGAGGCGACGCTGACGATGTTGCCTTTGCGCGCGATCAGGTGCGGCAGGCTGGCGCGAACCGCGAAGAAGACGCCGTCGAGATTGGTCGCCATGACCTTGCGCCAGTCGTCGGTCGTCGTCTTGGTCGCGGTCGACCCGGCGAATACACCGGCGTTGGCGACAAGGACGTCGAGCCCGCCGAAGCGGTCGACCGCGGCGGCGACGAGCGCCTCGACCTCGGCCTCGATCGACGCGTCGCCGGGGTGGACGAGCGTCCGTGCGGGGTCGAGGTCGGCGGCGACCGCGTCGAGCTTGTCGTGGCGGCGACCGTTGAGGACGACGTTCGCGCCCTCGGCGGCGAAGCGGCGGGCGGTGGCGGCGCCGATGCCGCTCCCGGCTCCGGTGATCAGGACGGTCTTGTCGGTGAAACGCATCGCGAGGGCCTTTCGTGGATTGCCGCGCCAACGCCCGGGGCGGCGCGAAGTCTCCGCTGTCCTACACCCGGCGTGATCGTTAGCCTCGCTCGATTCGACGGCCCGTCAGCCGGCACCGCTCTTTCTCATTGTCGGGAGGATCATAGGCGGCACCTGCCGGGCGACGAACCGCGCCCGCGCACGTGCCGGGCAGCCGAATGTGAAACATGTGCGCGGGGATCGCTTTCACTATCGCCTTTGTCGGAGTTGCGGCTGCGCCGGCGCTGGCACGGTCATGGAGGCACCCGCTGCACCCATGCCATGCCGCGCTAAAGCCGACTTGCGCTTGCACCCGCGGCGTTCTCATGCCAAATGTTAACGCCTGTTAATTATTCACCAGGGCTGCGCCCGCGATTGAGGCGATGACGATGGATTTTCGCGGTTGGGCATGGGCGGACACGCAGTGGGTCGCGCTATTTCAGGACAGCGGCGGCATCGTCCATTTCTGCGGCGAGGGCGACCTCGAAACGCTGTTCAAGGACGGGGTCGACGTGGTCTCGGCGCTGTTCGGCTCGCTGAACGGCCTGCCGCCATGGGGTTCGCAGCCGACCCAGGAGCAGATCGAGCGCGGCGCGCGCATCCTGCGCCAGGCGCGGCCGTTTCCGGCACACGTCGTCGCGACGCGCGAATGACCTGCGCTACCGTCTCAGATTAAGCCAGCGAGCGGCGAGCTCGGATCGGCGTAGCGCCGCCGCCCCATCCGCCCGGCGCCGTACGCGAGCCGGCCGGCCTCGACCGCGAGCTTCATCGCGCGCGCCATCGCCACCGGGTCCTTCGCCTCGGCGATCGCGGTGTTCATCAGGACGCCGTCGCAGCCCAGCTCCATTGCGATCGCAGCGTCGGACGCGGTGCCGACCCCGGCGTCGACGAGGACAGGCACCTTCGCGCCTTCGACGATCAGCCGGATCATCACCGGGTTCTGTAGCCCCAGCCCCGAGCCGATCGGCGCGCCCAACGGCATGATCGCGCAGGCGCCGAGGTCCTCGAGCTTCTTCGCCGCGATCGGGTCGTCGGCGCAGTAGACCATGACGTCGAACCCCTCCTTGACCAGCGTCGCGGTCGCGGTGAGCGTCTCGGCCATGTCGGGGTACAGCGTCCGCGCCTCCCCCAGCACCTCGAGCTTGACGAGGTTCCAGCCGCCCGCCTCGCGCGCGAGGCGCAGCGTCCGCACCGCCTCGTCGCCGGTGAAGCAGCCAGCGGTGTTGGGCAGATAGGTGACCTTCTTCGGGTCAATGAAGTCGGTCAGCATCGGTTTGCCGCGGTCGGTGACGTTGACCCGGCGGACCGCGACGGTGACGATCTCCGCCCCCGACGCGGCGACCGCGGCGGCGTTCTGGGCATAGTCCTTGTACTTGCCGGTGCCGACGATCAGGCGCGAGGTGAAGCGCCGCCCGGCGACGGTCCAGCTGTCATCGGTGCCGCCGCCGACGAAATGGACAACCTCGAGCTTGTCGCCCGCGCCCAAAGTCTGCTCGGCGAAGGTCGAGCGGGGCACGATGACGAGGTTGCGTTCGACCGCGACCTTGGCCGGGTCGAGGTCGAGGTCGGCGAGCAGGCTTGCGATCGTCGCACCCGGGGCAACGCGGCGCGGGTCGCCGTTCAAGGTGATGTCGAGTGTCATGGGGGTGTCCGGTTGCAACGCCGCTGATATAGTCGTGGCCATGACCGATGCCAGCGCCCTCGTCTATGTGCTCAATGGCCCCAACCTCAACCTGCTGGGGTCGCGCGAGCCCGAGATCTATGGGCACGACACGCTCGACGATATCGCGATGATGCTCGAGGACCGCGCGGCGACACTCGGCCTGACGATCGACCTGCGCCAGTCGAACCACGAGGGGCATCTGATCGACTGGCTCCACGAGGCGGGGAGCCGGGGGGTGCGCGCGGTGATCCTCAACGCCGGCGCGCTTACGCACACGTCCGCATCGCTTCATGATGCGATCAAGGGCATCGCCGTGCCGGTGATCGAGGTCCATCTTTCGAACCCGCATGCGCGCGAGAAATTCCGCCACACGAGCTGGATCGCGCCGGTCGCGCGCGCGACGATCGCCGGGCTGGGGCCGCTCGGCTATGTCCTTGCGCTGGACGCCGCCGCGACGTTCTGACAGGTAGGGGGCGGGCAATTCGAGGATGAGCATGAGCGAGACTTCCGGACCGATGCAGGTCGATACGAAGCTGGTGCGCGAGCTCGCCGAGTTGCTCGACGCGACGCGGCTGACCGAGATCGAGGTCCAGGACGGCGAGCGCAAGGTCCGCGTCGCGCGCGCGGCCGCGCCCGTCGCCGCTGCCGCGCCGGCCTATGCGCCGGCCCCTGCGGCAGCGCCCGTCGCGGCGGCAGCGACCCCCGAGGCCGCACCCGCAACCGACGACGTCCGCAAGCACCCCGGCCTCGTCCGCTCGCCGATCGTCGGCACCGCCTACCTGACTCCCGACCCCGCCAGTCCGCCGTATGTCACCGTCGGCGCGACGGTGAAGGCGGGCGCGACCCTACTCATCATCGAGGCGATGAAGGTGATGAACCCGATCACCGCGCCGAAGGCCGGGACCGTTACCCGCATCCTGATCGTCAACGAACAGCCGGTCGAGTACGACGAACCGCTGATCGTGATCGAATAGCCTGTGTTCAAGAAGATATTGATCGCCAACCGCGGCGAGATCGCGCTCCGCGTCCACCGCGCGGCGCACGACATGGGCATCAAGACCGTGGCGGTCCATTCGACCGCCGATGCCGATGCGATGCACGTCCGGCTCGCCGACGAAGCGATCTGCATCGGGCCGCCGTCGGCGACCGACAGTTACCTCAACATCCCTAATATCATCTCGGCCGCCGAGATCGCGCAGGCCGACGCGATCCACCCGGGCTACGGCTTCCTCAGCGAGAACGCGCGCTTCGCCGACATCGTCGAGGAGCACAACATCGTTTGGATCGGCCCGGCGCCCGAGCATATCCGGCAGATGGGCGACAAGGTCGAGGCGAAGCGCACCGCCGCCGCAATTGGCTTGCCGCTCGTGCCGGGCTCCGACGGCGCGGTCGCCGACGCCGCCGAGGGCATCGCGGTTGCCGACAAGATCGGCTATCCCGTGCTCGTCAAAGCCGCTTCGGGCGGCGGTGGGCGCGGCATGAAGGTCGTGCCCGACGCCGCTTCGCTCGCGTCGCTGATGGCGCAGGCCAAGGCCGAGGCGAAAGCCGCGTTCGGCGACGACACGGTGTATATCGAAAAATACCTCAGCGAGCCGCGCCATATCGAGTTCCAGGTGTTCGGCGACGGCCAGGGCGGTGCGATCCACCTCGGCGAGCGCGATTGCTCGCTCCAGCGGCGGCATCAGAAAGTACTCGAGGAGGCCCCCTCCCCCGCGCTCTCGCCGCAACAGCGCGCCGAGATGGGCGAAGTCGTCCGCGCCGCCGTCGCCAAGCTCAAGTATCGCGGCGCGGGGACGATGGAGTTCCTGTTCGAGGACGGGAAATTCTACTTCATCGAAATGAACACCCGCCTCCAGGTCGAGCATCCGGTGACCGAGGCGATCACCGGCATTGACCTCGTCCGCGAGCAGTTCCGCATCGCCGCCGGCCTGCCGCTATCGGTGACGCAGGACGAGATCCGCTTTGCCGGCCACGCGATCGAGTGCCGGATCAACGCCGAGGACCCGGCGACCTTCGCGCCGTCGCCTGGACGGGTGACCGACTTTCACGCGCCGGGCGGCCCCGGAGTGCGCGTCGACAGCGCGCTCTACGCCGGCTACCGCATCCCGCCGCACTACGACAGCCTGATCGCCAAACTGATCGTGTTCGGCGACGACCGCGAGCAGTGCCGCCTGCGGCTCAAGCGTGCGCTCGAGGAATTCGTCATCACCGGGGTCAAGACGACGATCCCGCTCCACCAGGCGCTGCTCGACGACCCTGACTTCATCGCCGGGGACTATTCGATCAAGTGGCTCGAACGCTGGCTCGCCGCGCGCGCCGAAGGCTGAGCACGACCGTCAGTTGATCGTGACTACCCGGTCGACGACACGCCAATCGACCGGGGCGACGATCCCGCGGTGCGCGACGCGGATCGAATGGACCGCCGCCTCGATCTCGCGCCGCCAATGGTCGAGGAAGCCGGCGAGCACCGGGAAGCGCGGTGCAAGGTCGTATTCCTGCCAGACATAGGTCTGCAGCAGCGACGGATAATCGGGCATGTAGTACGCGATCTCGGCGGTCGTCAGCCGATAGCCCTGTAGCTGGAGTCCGAGTTCGTTTTGCATCGCACCCTCCGTGATGTCAGCCTCGCCACTTCCTCCCCGCCGCGCTGCGTCGGCCGGGAACGATACTGCCAAGCTTGGCGGCAAGTACAAGGTGCAGTGCGGACCTTCCGGAGTTAGCCCGCGCGCGGGTCGGTGCCGATCAGGCGCAGCCAGCGGAGCAGCGGGGTCATCGTCAATCCCTGCACCACGATCGAGAAAGCGACGACCGCGAACGCGACGGTCACGAGCTGTCCCCGCCCGGGCAGGTCGAGCGGCAATCCGAACACCAGCCCCAGGGCGAGCGCACCGCGCAGCCCGCCCCAGACGAGCACATGCTGATGCCGCCGGTCGACGCGCAGCCGGCTGCGGGCGAACAGTCCCGACAGCCCGTAGATCGCCACCGCGCGTCCGAACACGACGACGACGATCGCGATCACCGCCGGGCCGACAACGTCGTCGAACGGCTGTCGCGCGATCTGCGCGCCCATGAGCAGGAAGATCAGCGAATTGGCGAGGAAGGCGACGTAGGCCCAATAGTTGACCAGCGACTCGCGGCTGCGCTCGGAGATCGCCCCGACGGGTCCGGCGTTGCCGACGATGATGCCTGCCGTCAGCGCCGCCAACACCCCCGACATCCCACCGCGGTCGGCGAGCAGGAATGCCCCATAAGCGATCAGCGTCGTCAGCGTCAGCTCGACGAGGACGTCCTTTGTTCGGCCGGCGAGCAGCAGCAGCCCGAACCCGACCGCGATGCCGCATGCAATGCCGCCGGCGACCATGCGCAGCACGAGCCAGCCGATCGCGTCGGGTTCGGCGTGCTGGCCGGCGACCAGTGCGAGCACGACGGCAAAGGCGACCGCCGCCGTGCCGTCGTTGAGCAGGCTTTCGCTTTCGACCAACAGATGCAGCCGCGGGTCGATCGTCACGTTCTTGAACGTCGCAATCACCGATACCGGATCGGTGGCGGCGATCAGTGCGCCAAACAGCCCGGCTTCGGCCCAGCTCCAGCCCGCAAGCAGGTGCATCCCCGCGGCGACGACGGCCGCCGCGACGATCACGCCGGCACTGGCGAGCACCGCGAGCAGGGGCGCGTTGCGACGCAGGTCGTGCCAATGGAGATTGAGCGCGGCTTCGAATACGATCGGCGGCAGGAATACCGAGAAGATCAGGTCATGCGACAATTTGAGGTCGAGCCGCAGCGGCGACACCGCGAGCGCGATACCCGCGGCGACCAGCCCGACGCTGTATGGCAGCCGCAGCCGTTGCGCCGCGATCGCCACCACCGCGGCGACGAACAACAGTAGCCCAACCTGTTCGAGATCGTCGTGAAACATCGCCGACGATTAAGCGCGAGCGGCGGGCCGCGGGCAAGCAGGACCGGCGGTCTATACGCCATTCTTATGCGTGCGCCGTGCTTCCCGCATGGCACGCTCACGCCCGGCCGCTCATATTGGCACGGTCGCGATGGGTCGCGGCGCAAGCGAAGGTCCCCCGCGTGACGAAACAGCAGACGAGTCTCATCGACGACGCCAGGCCGCTCCGCGAAGGCCGCGGCCTGATCGATCGCTGCGCGACTTCGGCACCGGCGACGATCATCGTCGCGGCCGCACTGATGGTTCCGGTCGTGGCCCTCATCGAAGCGCTGCGCGGGTGATCAAGGAGAATGCGATGAGCGAGCTCGCTTCGCGATCGACCCCGCTCTCGACGCCGCGTGGCCCGATCGAGCGCCGCGATGACGATGGCCGATGGTTCTCGGCGGCGATGTTCCTGATGGTCTATTTGGGTATCGTCGTGGTTCTCGGGGCGCTGATAGGCCAACTGGTGCGCGTCGTCGGCGGCTGAAACGCGGCACTCCGCCGCACGCGAAGTGTGGCCTCGTGGGGCATTCTGCCGCCGAGGGAGCGGCGGAGCGCGGTATGATCTACATTCTCCAGAACGGCTGGCAAATCCTCGTTGCGACGCTCGCCGGGATCTTAGCCGGCGCGCTGTACCACTTTGCGGCCGGACGGCGCGGGCGCACCGCACTCGGTTTGACGATCACCGCCTTCGTCGCCGAGGCGTGTCTTACCGCGATCCTTGCCGGAGCGCTGATCCTCGCCCCCGCGAAGGCCGAGGCCTGGGTCATGGCGGTCGGCAGTGCGATCGTCATCTGGGTCGGCTTCGTCGTCCCCGGCGTGGTCGTCAGCTTGAGGGGACGCGCAATGGACGCCGCAACGGTCGCCGCCGAATGCGGCTACTGGTTCGTCGTCATGGTTGTCGCTGCTGTCGTCCTCCACGCGGCGGGCCTCGTCGCGCCGTCGACCTAGGCGTCCCACCCGCCGAGCTTGATCCGCAATTTGTCGAGCGCCGATTTCTTGATCTGGCACACCCGCGCCGCGCCGACATCGAGCACCTGGCCGATCTCCTCGAGGTTCATCTCTTCGACGTAATACAGCTGCAGCACGAGCGCCTCGCGCTCGGGCAGCGCCCCCACCGCGGCGCTGATTGCGCGCTTGAGGTCGCCTCGTGCGAGATTGTCGAAGGCATCGGGCGCCTCGTCGGCGAACCACTCGCTATGATCGGAATAGACGTCGTCGATCGATTCGTATCGGACTGCGTGGGTTGCGTTCGCCGCGACTCGGTACGCCTCGACCGTCATTCCGAGCCGCTCGGCCATCTCCTCGTCGGTCGCCGGGCGACCGGTCTGTCCTTCGAGCGAGGCACGCGCGACGCCGAACTCGCGCCGTCGCCGGATCGCCGAGCGGACCAGCGTCGCCGACTTGCGCAACTGGTCGATCATCGACCCGCGGACCCGGACCGTGGCGTAGGTCGCGAACGCTGCATGACCGCGGTCTTCGAAACCGCGCGCGGCTTCGATCAGCGCGATCATGCCAATCTGGATCAGGTCTTCGACGTCGATCGCGGTCGAGACCCGCGCATGGACGTGCCACGCGATCTTGCGGACCAGCGCGAGATGGCTTTGGACGAGCCGTTCGGGGTCGGTCCGCGCCAGCCGGGCGGGGGCATAGACCGCCGTGTCGAAACCCAGGCGTGCGTCCATGGTCAGGCTCCTGCTGCAGGGGGACCGCCGACGACCGCGGTCACGTCGACCGGCTTGCCGTCGGGGATTTCGTAGAACGACAGGACCGCGCAGCCTTCGGGCAGATGCCCCTTGAGCAGCCCGTAGACCGGTCGGCGAAGCAGCGGCGTCGTAATGATCGCGAAGCGCCTGGCGTCGCCGGCAAGCGGCGCTGCAGCATCGCGCACGGCCGTGGCGACGCGCGCGGCAAGGGCAGGTTCGAAAGGGTAAGGCGAGCCGGCGTTCGCCCTGACCGCCGCACTCAGAAGGTCCTCGAGCCCCGAATCGAAGGTGATCGCCAGCAACTGCTCGCGCACGCCACACAGTGTTTGGACGATCGCGCTGCCGAGCCCGGTCCGGACGAGTTCGGCGAGTTCCGCCGGATCACCGCTGCGCGTCGCGACCGCGGCGAGCGAGGCGATCGTCAGGCGCACGTCGCGGATCGGTACGCCTTCCTCGAGGAGCCGCTGGAGCACCGCCGTCACCGTCGCGAGCGGCAGCAGCTTGGGCATCAGTCCGGCGACGAGTTGCGGATGGGTTTGGCCGAGCGTGTCGAACAGCTTCTGAACCTCGTCCTGCCCGAGCAGCAGGTGCGCCTGCGTCGTCAGGACGTGATTGAGATGCGTGCCGATCACAGTCGATGGGTCGACCACGGTGTAGCCGGCACCGGTGGCGAGATCGCGTTCGGCGGGGTCGATCCAGCGTGCGTCGAGGCCGAAGCTCGGGTCCTTGCACACGCGCCCCGGGACGGGTGTATCGATCGGCCCGGCTTCGAGCGCGAGCAGGTCGTCGGGAAAGACCTCATCCTCGGCCATGATCACGCCGTCGATCAGGATGCGGTAGGTGAACGGTGCGAGCGCGATGCTGTCGCGGACGCGGACGAGCGGTACGACGAAGCCGAGCGCCTTCGACAGCTGGCGGCGGATACCGGTGATGCGTGGCATCAGCGGCCCGGTCGTCTCGTCAACCATGCCGATGAGGCCGTAGCCGAGATCAAGGCCGATCGGCGCGCTGTCGGCAACGTCGTTCCAGTCGATCGTCGCGTCGGGACTGCGCGGCGTCTCGACAGGAGCGACTACAGGACGCGGTTGCGACAACTTCCACGCCAGCGTCCCGGCAACCCCCGTCGCAGCGAGGAGGACGAGATGCGGCATCCCCGGCAGCAGCGTCAGCACCCCCATGATGCCGGCAATCGGCGTCCAGGCGCGCGCGCTGGCGAACTGACTGGTGACCTGCCCGGCGAGATCGAGGCTCGACGACACCCGCGTGACGATCATCGCCGCCGCGATCGACAGCAGCAGCGCCGGGATCTGCGCGACCAGCCCGTCGCCGATCGCGAGCAGCAAGTAGATCGACGCCGCATCGCCGAGCGACAGGCCGTGGCGGAACATGCCGAGGATCAGCCCGCCGGCAACGTTGATGCCGAGGATCAACAGCCCGGCAACCGCGTCGCCCTTCACGAACTTCGACGCGCCGTCCATCGAGCCATAGAAGTCGGCCTCGGTCGCAACCTCGGCGCGGCGGGTGCGCGCTTCGTCGGCGGTGAGCAGCCCGGCGTTGAGATCGGCGTCGATCGCCATCTGCTTGCCCGGCATCGCATCGAGGGTGAAGCGCGCCGACACTTCCGACACCCGCCCTGCCCCCTTGGTCACGACGACGAGGTTGATGATCAGCAGGATCGCGAAGACGAACATGCCGACGACGTAGTCGCCGCCGATCAGGAACTTGCCAAATGCCTCAATCACCTGTCCCGCAGCAGCGGTGCCCTTGTGGCCGTCGACGAGGACAACCCGGGCCGAAGCGACATTCAGCGACAGCCGCAGCAGCGTCGCGAACAGCAGGACGCTGGGAAAGGCCGAGAAATCGAGCGGGCGCTGCGCGTTGATCGCGACCATCAGCACCGCCAGCGCGACAATGATGTTGGTGACGAAGAAGATGTCAAGCAGGAGCGGCGCGATCGGCACGACCATCAGCATGACGAGCGTGAGGATAGCTGCAGGCAGCAACGCCGTGCGCGGGTTGATCCGCCCCGCGACCGTCGGCAGCGAAAACGCTGCCATCACGCCGACAATTCGGCGAGGAGGAGATAGGCGGTGCGTGCGAAATCGGGGGTAGCGGCGAGCTGGGCCGTCGCCGCGTGGGTTACCGGCAATTCGGTGCCGGTCGCCGGCACGGCCTTGCCGCCGAAGGTCGCTGAGAAATGATCGTACACGGCCTGAAGCGACCGCGAGCTGCCGTCAGCGGCGAAAAAGACCCGGCGGTTGGCTTGAGCCGCCACTGGTACGACCGCCGCCGCCGCCGCGGTCGGATCGGCGTCCATTGCTTTGAGCAGCCGCAACGCCCCCGCTGCCCCGAGAAAATGCGCGAGATAGAGGTCGGTCGCGGTCGTCGCCCGTCCCAGTTCTGCGCCAAGCGTCTTGGCGTTATCGCCAGCGTACGACGCCGCCATCGCCGACGCGACCGCAGGATCGTTGCGGAGATCGAGGACCGCTTCGCGCGTTGCCGGATCGTTCGCCGCGGCGCCATTGGCCACCGCGTCGGCCGCCCAGCCAAGGCCGTTCCCGGCACCGTGCCGCCGGATCGTCTCGAGCCACGTTCCGCGGGTGAACTGGAAGACGCCGCGCGCGCTGCTGGTCGGGCTCGCAGCCGTGGCGTCGAGGCCGCTCTCGGTCTTCGCCTGAGCGAGCAAATAACTGAAATCAATTCCCCTTCGCACGCTTGCGAGCTGGATCGCGGCGGTTACGGCAGCTTTCGCCACGGGGGACGGCACGACAGTGGTCATGCAGCCAGCAGAGCAAATATCGTGCCAGTCATCGCATCGCGCGCGTGCGCCCATCTCGGCCGTAGCAAATCGCTCCCGCACGTCCGTCGGCGGCGGTCAGCGCAGCGAGGCGGCGATCGACGCCGGCGAGCAACATGTTGGTCCGCGTTGCAGCCAAGGCATTGAGCGCGCGGGCTTCGTGGAGGCGTTCGACCGCGACCTTGCCTGCCAGCCGGGCGCCGTCGAGCGCAGCGAGCTTAGCGGCGGTGGCACATTCGATTGCGCTGGCGTCGCCCGTGTCGAGTGCGGCGAGCTCGTCGCGCATCGCCGCGAGGAGGACGTCGAACGCCTCAGCCACGGACGACGTCGGCGGCGATCATCTTGTCGGCGATCAGGCCGGGCTGGACCTGGTACGTGCCGAGCGCGATCGCGCTTTTGACCCGGTCGACCTTAGCCGTATCGACCGGCGGCGCGGCCGCCATGTCGCGCACCGCGGTCGCCAAGGGCGACAGGTCGGCCGCCGTCCTTGCCTTCGCCACGTTGGCGACCGGCGCGGTCGTCGCCGCCGGTCGGGTCGCCGGCACTGCGAGCCGGCCGCCAAGTCCATCGATCATCGTTCTGCTCCAACGCGTTAGGCCCGCGCTTGGACGGGTCACGAGAACAGTAACGGCCTCATCGGGGAAGGTTATAGCCCGTCGCGACAAGACTACCGTCGGACTGGACGACCGCGGTCAGATGCCCGCCCGCGGCGGTGACGCGGACCCGGCTGCCGGGGGCGGCGTCGGCGTCGGCGGTGCCGTCGAGGGTGACGTCGAAGCCGGGGCCGCGGGCGACGACCGAGACGGCGTCGCCGCGGCGGACAATCGGTGCAAGCCGCTGAACGGGAACGGTTATCCGCCATGACGGCGCGGTGCAGTCGATGCCGATGCCGCCGCTAGTCCGAGTGATCGCCGGTGGCGCCTCGCACTGCGCGAGGTGGAGGCGGCGATCGATCGTCACCGGCGTCCCCGCGACCGCGGCGGCTTCGACCTCGAGCGCGGCAAGGTCCTGGAAGGCAATGATTGCAACGGCATAGAGCAGCATGGCGAAACTCCCTCGGGCCCACCCGAGCAAGGATCGCGCCAACCATCGCCTGCAGCGCGACCGTTGGCGCGACCGGCAAGTCGGTGCCGGCCGGCGGCACGATCTTGCCGGTCGACCCGCCGCGCACCGGTCACCGCACGGGCTCGAACGCATCTGGCACGGCGGTTGCAACGCTCTGCACGACCGCAACACGGAAACGGCGATGGACCTGATCGAGCAAAGCTTCGGCATCCACGGCAAGGCACTCGAAGTCCGCGGTCAGCGGCTCGACCTGCTCGCGTCGAACATCGCCAACGCCGCGACGCCGGGGTATAAGGCTCGCGACCTCGACTTTCGTGCCGCGCTGTCCGGCGCCGTGGACGCGGTCCGCTTCCGCGTACCGCAGACGAGCAGCCTCGACGGCAACACCGTCGAGCTCGACGTCGAGCAGACCCAGTTCGCCCAGAACGCAATCCAGTACCGGACGACGCTCGGCTTCCTCAACGGCCGCATTGCCGGAGTGATGCAGGCGCTGAAGGGCGAATGATGGCGACCGCGCAGCCCTTGTCGGTGTTCGATATCGCCGGCCGGGCGATGGCGGCGCAGCTCGCCCGCCTCAATACGACGGCGTCGAACCTCGCCAACGCCGGCAGCGTCGCCGGCACGGCCGAGGGCGCGTATCAGCCGCGCAAGCCGGTGTTCGCCACCACCTTCGACGGCGCTTCCCGCGCGACGGTCGACGTCGCCGAGATCGCCACCGGCACGGCGAAGCCCGAGCGCCGCCACGACCCCGGACACCCGCTCGCCAACGCCGACGGCGATGTCTTCGTTGCTGCGGTCGACGTCAACCAGGAGCTGATTGAGATGATGGAGACGTCGCGCCAGTACCAGAACAACGTCGAGGTGCTGGCGACAGCGAAGACGCTGATCCTCGACACGCTCAAGCTCGGCAAATGAGGAGATTGATATGACCGAAGCCATCGCCGGGGTCCGCAGCGCGACGACCACCCCCCCTCCCGCCAGCCGGACGACGCTCGGCCAGGCCGATTTTCTCGCGCTCATGACCGCGCAGTTGAAAAACCAGGACCCGACCAAGCCGGTCGACAACACCGAATACGTCACTCAGCTCGCGCAGCTGTCGACCGTCACCGGGATTTCGGAAACCAACGTCGACCTCACGGCGATCGCGGCGAAACTCGACGCGCTGATCGCCGCCGCGCATCCCACCCAAGCTGCGTCCCAAGGAGCCTGAGCCATGTCGTTCTACACCGCCCTCACCGGCCTCAACGGCGCGCAGACCGAGCTCGCGAC
>CAXTPH010000043.1:0-12789 GCA_964245955.1 uncultured Sphingomonadaceae bacterium
TTTATCGCCGGGGCGGTCGCCGCGCTGCTCGTCGTCGGCACCAAGGAGAGCGCGCGGTTCAACGCCGTGCTGGTGATGATCAAGATCCTTGCCCTGTGCATGTTCCTCGCCCTCGCGCTGCCGCTGATCCACACCGCCAACTTCCACCCGTTCATGCCCAACGGCTTCTTCGCGCACGAGATTCCCGATCCGTTCAAGCCCGGGGTCATGGCGTCGGTCGGCGTGTCGGCGGCGGCGGCGACGATCTTCTTCGCCTTCGTCGGCTTCGATTCGGTGTCGACCGCGGCCGAGGAGACGATCAACCCCAACCGCAACATCCCGATCGGCCTGATCGGCGCGCTTGGCGTGTCGACCATCCTCTACATGCTCGTCGGCATCGCCGCGACAGGCTCGGTCGGGGCGCAGCCCGACAGCGCGCTGGCCAAGTCGAGCGAGGCGCTCGCCTATGTCCTCCACACGATCGGCTACGGCTGGGCGGGGAACCTGTTGTCGATCGCCGCGGTCGTCGCGCTGCCGTCGGTCATCCTCGCGCTGATGTTCGGGCAGACGCGCATCTTCTTCGTCATGGCGCGCGACGGCCTGCTGCCGCCCGTCCTGTCGCGCATTCACCCGCGTTTCCACACGCCGTACGTCATCACCATCGCGACCGGCCTGTTCGTCGCGGTCTTCTCGGCCTTCTTCCCGATCGACCTGCTCGCCGACGTCTCGAATGCCGGGACGCTGCTCGCCTTCGTCGCGGTGGCGATCGGGGTGCTGGTGCTGCGCGTCCGCGATCCGTCGCGGCGGCGTCCGTTCCGCGCGCCGGTGGTCTGGGTCACCGCGCCGCTCGCCGCCGCCGGCTGCGGCTTCCTGTTCTTCTCGCTGTCGACGCTGACCAAGGAACTGTTCGTCGGCTGGGCGGTGATCGGGCTGATCTTCTACCTGCTCTACGGGCGGACGCGGTCGAACGTCGCGCGCGGGATCGTCGGCAACGACGACGGCGACCTCGCCGCCGCCGAGACGGCGAACTTCAAGCCCTAGGCGCGGCCGCCTCGTCGTCCTCGATCTGGTCGAGCACGTCGCCGGGGACGACGTCGTGGACGGTGTCGGTGATGCCCGGGTGGTCGGCCGCGTCGATGCCCAGCTTTGCCGCGATGGCGAGGTTGAGCTTAATCAATTGGGTTAATTCGTGCTCGGCCAATAGGCTGATATGCAGGCTCAGGTCGTCGCGCCGGTCGTCGGCGGTGGCGGCGTTATTCTGGGTGATCAGGATCAGGATCGACAGGAAGATCGCCTCGACCGAGGCGATCGAGCCGAGCAGATAGAGGTCATGGTCGAACCCGGCGATCCCCGGCACCCAACCGCGGCTGGCGATGCAATAGGCGGCGTAGAAGGCGATATTGGCATAGACGAACGCCATCCGCCCGATCCGGTGGCCGAGGCGGATCGCCAGCCGCTCGCCCGCGTCCGCGCCCGCCGCGACCTCCGAACGACGCCGCGCGACCGCCTCGATGTTGCGCCGCAGCGTCTCGGCAAGGTCCGAGTCGGGCGGGACCTCAGCCAAGCCGTGCCGCCACCAGCGCCTTGAGATCGCCCTCCGACCGCGCGCCGTAATGGCTGATGATCTCGGCCGCCGCGACCCCGCCGGCGCGCGCGCAGTCGGGCAGCGACCGCCCCGCGGCGAGCGCGCCGAGGAAGCCGGCGGCGAACAGGTCGCCCGCGCCGGTGGTGTCGACCACGCGGGCGACGGGTTCAGCGGGGACGACGTGGCGCTCGGCCCCGGCGATGACGACCGCGCCCTGCGCCGACCGAGTGACGACGGTGATCGTCGCGTGGGCCGCGAGCTCGGCCATCGCCACGTCGAGATCGTCGGTCTGGTACAGCGCGCGGACCTCGTTCTCGTTGCCGAACATGATGTCGACATGACCGTCGAGGAGCGACCGGAAGTCGGCGCGGTGGCCCTCGACGCAGAACACATCGGACAAGGTGAAGGCGACCTTGCGGTCGGCGGCCCGTGCGATCTCGATGGCCTTGCGCATCGCCGCGCGGGGCGCGGCCGGGTCCCACAAATAGCCTTCGAGGTAGAGGATCTGGCTGGCGCGGACGACTTGCGGGTCGATGTCGGCCTCGCTCAGTTCCTGGCAGGCGCCGAGGTAGGTGCTCATCGTCCGGTCGCCGTCGGGGGTGACGACGATCAGGCAGCGCCCGGTCGGCGGGCCGTCGACCATCGCCGGCGTCGAGAACGCGACCCCGGCGGCGCGGATGTCGTGGGCGAAGACCTCGCCGAGCTGATCGGCGGCAACCCGCCCGACGAACGCCGGCCGGCCGCCCATCGCGGCGATCCCGGCGACGGTGTTCGCCGCCGATCCGCCCGACACTTCCTTGCCCGCACCCATGATGCCGTACAGCCATTCGGCCTCGTCGGCGGCGATCAGGCGCATCGTCCCCTTGGGGATCGCGTGCTCGTCGAGAAACGACGCTTCGGACGTGGCGATGACATCGACGAGGGCGTTGCCGATCGCGAGGACGTCGTAGGTGGAGCTGGTCATGGGGTTCCTTGGACTGGTCGGGCGTGGCCTAGCCCGGCTATAGCGCACGGGGCAAGCCGATGGAGCCACCGCATGCGCCTGCCGCCGATCGTCGTGCTGTTCACCGTTCTCGCCGCCTGCGGCGAGACGCCGCCGCCCAAGCCGATCCCGGCGCCGATCGCGTTTGTCCCGGTTCCCGGCCTCGAACGGATCATCGGCAAGCCGGCGTCGACCGCGACCGCGCTGCTCGGCGTTCCCGGGCTCGACCGCCACGACGGCCCCGGGCGCAGCCTGCAGTTCGCCGGGGCGGGGTGTATTCTCGACCTGTATTTCTACCCCGATCCCGCTGCCGGCCAGCCGACCGCACGGTTCGCCGAGGCGCGCCACGCCGACGGCAAGCCCGACGAGACGGCGCGCTGCTTCGCCGCGCAGCTCGCGGCGAAGGGCCACGGGTAGGAGCCTTGCCCGGCCGCATCCCGTCATGTTAACGTCCACGTCAACCAGTCGCCTTGGGAGAGCATCATGGATCTCAACTTCAGTGCCGAAGACATCGCGTTCCGCGACGAGGTCCGGACCTTCATCGCCGACAACTACCCCGCCGGGCTGAAGTCGAAGTCGGAGGAGGGCGAGGAGCTGTCGAAGGAGGACTTCCTCAGCTGGCACAAGGTGCTCGCGGCCAAGGGCTGGGCCGGCATCGCCTGGCCGCAGGAATATGGCGGCACCGGCTGGACGAGCGTCCAGCGCTACATCTTCGCCGAGGAGAGCGCGCGCGGCGACGCGATGCGGCTGCTCCCCTTCGGCCTCAACATGGTCGGCCCGGTGATCTACACCTTCGGCACGCCCGAGCAGAAGGCCAAGTTCCTGCCGCGCATCCTGTCGGGCGACGACTGGTGGTGCCAGGGCTATAGCGAGCCGGGCGCCGGGTCCGACCTCGCCAACCTGCGGACCAAGGCCGAGCGCTTCACCGGCGACGACGGCAAGGAATACTACCGGGTCAACGGTCAGAAGACGTGGACGACGCTGGCGCAGCACGCCGACTGGATCTTCTGCCTCGTCCGCACCGACCCGACGGTCAAGCCGCAGGAGGGGATCAGCTTCCTCCTGATCGACATGAAGACGCCGGGCATCACCGTCCGCCCGATCATCACGCTCGGCGGTGAGCACGAGGTCAACGAGGTCTGGCTCGAGGACGTCATCGTGCCGGTCGAAAACCGCGTCTTCCACGAGAATAAGGGCTGGACCTGCGCCAAGTTCCTCCTTGCCCACGAGCGGACCGGCATCGCCGGCGTCGCGGCGTCGAAGCGCGGGGTCGAGCGGATCAAGACGATCGCCCGGACCGAAACCGACAGCTTCGGCGACGAGGCGCAGCCGCTGATCGCCAACCCATTCTTCAAGCGCAAGGTCGCCGAGCTCGAGATCGACCTGACCGCGCTCGAGTTCACCGAACTGCGGACGCTCGCCGGCGAATCGTCGGGCAAGGGCCCGGGGCCGGAATCGAGCCTGCTCAAGATCAAGGGCACCGAGATCCAGCAGCGGATCACCGAGCTCGCGCTCGAGGCGGTCGGCCACTATGGCGCGCCGTACTTCCGCGGCTTCGGCGAGGGCGACAACGAGCATCCGATCGGCCCCGACTACGCGCACCGCGCCGCCCCGACCTACTTCAACATGCGCAAGACGAGCATCTACGGGGGGTCGAACGAGATCCAGCGCAACATCATCGCCAAGATGGTGCTGGGGCTCTAAGGCTGAACACAACAAGCGATCGCTTGTCCCCGCGCCGGGCCCCCGGCGCGGGGACAGTCGTATAACCGACGGGGACGGACCGATGGATTTCAATTTCACCGACGAACAGACGATGCTGCGCGACTCGGTCGGGCGCTACCTGTCGGATACCTACACTTTCGACGCGCGGATGGCGGCGGTGAACGGCGAGAGCGGCTGGAACCCGCATGTCTGGAAGGCTTTTGCCGAGGAGCTTGGCATCCTTGGCGCGCCCTTCGCCGAAGCGCATGGCGGGCTCGGCGGCGGCGCGATCGAGAACATGATTGTCATGGAGGAGATCGGCAAGGCGCTCGTCATCGAGCCGTACCTCCAGACTGTCGTCATCGGCGGCGGTTTCCTCAAGGCCGCCGGCGGCGCGCTCGCCGACGCGGTCATCCCGCAGATCATCGATGGCTCGGTCGTGATCGCCTTCGCCTATGCCGAGCCGCAGGGGCGGTACAACCTCGCCGACTTGCGCACGACCGCGAAGAAGGACGGGGGCGGCTATGTCATCAACGGCCACAAGGCGGTGGTCTATGCCGCGCCGTGGGCGACCCACTTCATCGTCACCGCGCGCACCGGCGGCTCAGTCCGTGAGCGGTCGGGCGTGTCGGTGTTCCTGATCCCGGCGAACGCCCCCGGCATCACCCGCCGCGACTATCCGACCGTCGACGGCGCCCGCGCCTCCGAAGTCTACTTCGAGAACGTCAGCGTCGGTGCCGATACGCTGATCGGCGCCGAGGGCGAAGGCCTATCGCTCGTCGAGCAGATCGTCGACGAGGCAACCGCGGCGGTCTGCGCCGAGGGCGCGGGCGTCGTCTGCAAGCTCCACGAGGGAACCCTCGACTACAGCCGCCAACGCAAGCAGTTCGGCAAGCCGATCGGCGAGTTTCAGGTCCTCCAGCACCGCATGGTCGACATGTTCATGGAGGTCGAGCAGGCGGTCAGCATGACGCTGATGGCGACGCTGCGGCTCGACGAGGCCGACCGGTCGAAGCACGTCTCGTCGGCGAAGAACAAGATCGCCCGCGGCGCGCGCTTCGTCGGTCAGAACGCGGTCCAGATCCACGGCGGCATCGGCATTTCGAACGAGCTCGCGATCGGCCACTATTTCAAGCGCGCGAGCATGATCGAGAGCCAGTTCGGCGACGCCGACTTCCACCTCCGCCGGTACGAAAGCCTGATGGATTAGGCCGTCCGCGCCAGCCACAGGAAGCGGCCGACGAGCAGCGCGGCGGATACCGCGCTCGCGACGATCGTGCCCCAGACGATGCCCCCGACCCCGAGCCCGAACGGGATCGCGGCGAAATACCCGGCCGGGATCAGCACGCCGATGTAGCTGACGAAGTGGGTCGCGGTCGGGGTCCAGATGTCGCCGCGCGAGCGCAGCGACTGGGCCCCGACGACCTGCAGCCCGTCGGGGACGTAGAACAGGCACGACAGCACCAGCGCCGCGACCGTCACCGCCTGGACCGCGGGGTCGCGGGTATAGGCGGCTGCGATCGACCCCGCGCCGAAGCCGACGACGGCGCAGATCGCCCCCGTCGCCGCGATCGCCGCGCCGAAGCCGAGCAGCCCGGCGCGGCGGACCCCGGCAAGATCGCCCGCGCCATACGCCCGCCCGACCAGCACCGCGGTCGCGGTGGCGAGGCCGAGCGGGACCATGAAGATGATCGCGGCCAGATTGATCACGATCGCCCAGCTCGCCACCGCGGTCGCCCCGAGCCAGCCGGCGACGATCGTCATCGAGGCGAACGCCCCGCTCTCGACCGCGTAGCTGAGCGACGCGGCATAGCCGACCCGGCGCAGCGCCGGCGCTGCCGCAGGGTCGGCCGGGGGTCGCCTGAAGACGCCGAGCCCGGGTGAGCGCCGCCACCACAGGACATACGCCGCGACGAAGCCGAGCAGTGCGGTCCGCGAGACGAAGGTGGCGCAGCCGCTGGCGACCGCACCGGCGACCGGCAGCCCCGAATGGCCCGGCACGAGCCACAGGTTGAGCGCGAGGTTGACCGCGTTCGCCCCCCACATCGCCGCCGTCCCCGGCAGCGGATGTCCGTGCGCCTCGAGCCAGAAGATGCCGGCGTCGACCATCAGGATCGGCAGCAGCGACAGCGCCAGCATTCGCAGCGCCGGCACCGCCCCGGCGGCGAGCGCGGGGTCGAGGCCGATGTGCCGCAGGAACAGCGCGCCGGGCCCGGCAAGGACGAGGATCGCGGCGCAGCCGAGCCAGAAGGCATAGACCAGCCCGCGCCGCAGGATCGCCCCGGTCTCGGCCTCCCGTCCCGCGCCGATCGCCTGGCTCGTCAGCACCTGGACGCCCGACAACAGCCCAATGCCGGTGGTCAGCACGATCGACGTCGGCGCCCAGGCGAGCGCGAGGAAGCCGAGCTCGCTCGCCGAATAGCGCCCGACGACGAGCGTATCGACCAGCCCCATCGCCATGATCCCAAGCCGCGACGCGACGACCGGCCCGGCGAGGGCCAGCAGGGTCCGCAGCCGGATCGGCGCGTGGTCGAGGGTGGCGGGAGCGTGCATGAGGCGGGGGTGTTAGCCGTTTGCCGGGCCGAGGTCACTAACGCCGCGCGATCCACCGGGACGGCGAAGATGACCAGGTCACGTGGCCCGGCTGGATTCTCTATGAACGGGTCCCCACTGCGCGATGACCCCGTAGGTGAGCGGACCAGTGATCCACACGCAAGAAATCCTTGCCCGCCGCCCCGCTTGCCGCACGCGTCAACCATCGCCTAATGCGCTTCATCGCAACCGGAGCCTCCCGCATGACCAACCCCCTGTTCCGCCCGTTCGACATGGCGGGCCTGCACCTGCCCAACCGGATCGTCATGGCGCCGATGACGCGGTCGTTCTCGCCGGGCGGAGTGCCGGGGGCGAATGTTGCCGGATACTATCGCCGCCGTGCCGAGGGGCAGGTCGGGTTGATCGTCACCGAGGGCACCGGGGTCGACCGCGCCGGGTCATTGAACGACCCCAACGTGCCGGTCTTTCACGGCGAGGCGGCGCTCGGCGGCTGGGGCAAGGTCGTCGAGGCGGTCCATGGCGCGCACGGCAAGATCGCGCCGCAGCTGTGGCACGTCGGCGCCGCGATCAACCGCGCGAGCGACCATCCGCACGCCGCCGAGGGGCCGTCGGGACTGTTCAAGCCGGGCAAGGAGTACGGCAAGGCGATGAGCGAAAGCGACATCGCCGATACGATCGCGGCCTTCGCCCGCGCCGCCGCCGATGCCAAGCGGCTCGGCTTCGACGCGGTCGAACTCCACGGCGCGCACGGCTATCTGATCGACCAGTTCTTCTGGGACGGGACCAATCGGCGCGACGACGGCTTCGGCGGCGGGGCGCTTGTTCAGCGCGGGCGCTTCGCCGCCGAGATCCTGACCGCGGTCCGCGCCGCGGTCGGCCCCGGCTATCCGGTCATCATCCGCCTGTCGCAGTGGAAGCAGCAGGATTTCGAGGCGAAGCTCGCGCCGACCCCGCAAGCGATGGCGGCGTGGCTCGCGCCCTTGGCCGACGCCGGGGCGGACGTGTTCCACTGCTCGCAGCGGCGCTTCTGGGAGCCCGAGTTCGCCGAGATCGACGGCGAGCAGGGCCTCAACTTTGCCGGCTGGGCGAAGAAGCTGACCGGCAAGCCGACGATCACCGTCGGCTCGGTCGGCCTGTCGGGCGAGTTCATCGCCGGCTTTGGCGGCGAGGGGTCGCAGCCGGCGTCATTGGACGGGCTGCTCGAGCGCATCGAGAAGGACGAGTTCGACCTCGTCGCGGTCGGCCGCGCGCTGATCGTCGACCCCGACTGGGCGGAAAAGGTCCGCGACGGGCGGATGGACGAATTGAAGGATTTCGACCGCAGCGCGCTCGGGACGCTGGTCTAAATCCTCGTTGCGTTACCGGCGGGGGTCGATCATCCTCCGGCTGTGACGCCGCACCTGCTTCTCGTCGCGCAAGCCAGCGTCGGCCTCGCGGCTCCCGACGCCGCCGTCGACCTGCACGCGGCGATCGCGCCGCTGTGCGCCAAGGTGCCCGACGAGATCACCGTCTGCGCGCGACCCGGCGACGAGACCTATCGCCTTCGCCCGCTCGATGCCGATCGCTTCGAGCCGAAGCCCTTGCGGGCGACCACCGATTTCCTTGGCGGCACAGCGGGGGTCGAGACCAAACAGACCGAGTTCAGCAACGGCAGCGTCAGCAAGCAGGTCATGGTCAAGCTGCGCTTCAAGTTCTAGTCGGATGCCGCGACCAACCCGCCCCGGCTCTGCTTGCCCCACGTCTGCTTGCCGCCGAGGAAGTAGATCCAGCCCCACGCTGCGCCGGCGTGGCGGAGGAGCTGGAAACTGAACGGCTCGACCAGCGAGGCGAGGACCGCTGCGCCCGCCCCCATCGGCGGCCCGCCCGCCCAGTGCCGGTACAGCCGGATCGACCACAGGTGGAAGGCGAGGTCGATCGCGATCTTGCCGCCGATGACGATCGCCACCGGCGCGATGACGTGGACCCGGCCGAGCGCGAGATAGGTCACCAGCAGGACGAACGCGGTCAGGCCGAACACCGGCTGGAAGGTGTCGAACGCCTTGACCGGCAGCATCCACGTGCCGAGGTGGCCGTAGCGCGCGTCGCCGACCATGTCGCGATACCAGTATTGCGTCTGGAGGAAGCCGCCGAACCAGCGCCGCCGCTGGCGGAGGAACGCCGCGAGATCGGCCGGGGCGGTCGTCCGCGCGCGCGCCCCGCCGACCACCGCCGTGGTCCAGTGCCGCCCGTGCATCACCGCGAAGCGCCGCAGCCGGTGGATCAGCTCGTAATCCTCGACGAGGCAGTCGGCGTCGAACCCGCCGACGTCGAGCACCGCCTGCCGCCGGAAGCCGGCGAACGCGCCCGAGATCAGCAGCAGCCCGCCGACCCGCTCCCACGCGAAGCGCGACAGGAAGTTGCGGATATATTCGTATTTCTGGAACCACTCGAACAGCCGCCCCCCGGCGGACGCGTCGCACACCGGGGTCAGGACGCCGGTCGCGGCGACGAGCGCGGGATCGGCGACGAAGGCGGCACGGATCGCGGCGATCGCTGCAGCTTCGAGCAGCGTGTCGGCGTCGACGGTCAGGACGATGTCGCTGTCGATCGCGCCCAGCGCGACGTTGAGTGCCGCCGCCTTGCCGCCGTGTGGCAGCCGCAGCCAGAGCAGCCCGGCGTGGGTCGTGCTCTCGGCGCTGAGCGCACCCATCGCCGGGGCGATCAGGCCGAAGTCGCGCGTCAGCAGCGCCGCGGTGGCGTCGGTCGAGCCGTCGTCGGCGACGACGATGCGCTCGGGCCGGTCGGATTGGCCGAACAGCGCGGCGAGCGTGACGGGAAGCACCTGCGCCTCGTTGTGCGCGGCGACGATCACCGCGACCCCGGCGGGCGCGCCCGCGCCCGGCGCCGGCAGCGCGCGGCGGAGCATCCACGTCTGGGCGAAGGTGAACACCAGCAGGACGGTGTCGTAGGCGACGTACACGAGCCCGACGCTCCACGCGAACACGCCGGAAAATACGAACGCCCCGGCGAACAGCACGACCCACAGCACCGCGACGCCGCCGTGGATCAGCGTGCTCGCGAGCGGGGTCGGCACCGGGGTCCAGCGCGGCGAATTGGCACGGAGGACGGACTGAAGATCGACGGGCAATGGCGGACCTTCTCGGGCGAAGCGGATTGGCTATAGCGGCAAGCGTCGCCGCTGTGCCACATGCCGATTGTCTCACCCGGAATGAACGGACGCTGGATGACCCTGCCCGATAAATATACCAAGCCGGCGATCGTCTTCCACTGGACCATCGCGGTGCTGATCGTCGTCAACGTCGTGATGATCTGGGTGATCAGCTATTTCCCCGACAGCTGGGAGCGCCCGGTGATCAACCTGCACAAGAGCATCGGCCTGACGGTGCTCGGCCTCGGGCTGATGCGGATCCTGTGGCGGGTGACGCACGCGCCGCCGCCGTCGCCGCCGGGGCAGAAATGGTGGGAGGTGACCGCGTCGCATCTCGCGCACTTCGCGCTCTACGTCGTCATCATCGGCCTGCCGCTGTCGGGGTACATGCACGATTCGGCGTTCAAGCTCGCGCCCGAGCATCCGCTGACCTTCTTCGGCCTGTTCGAAGTGCCGCGGATCGGCTGGATCATGCAAACCGCGCAGCCCGACAAGGAACGCCTCCACGACGTCTTCTACGGCTGGCATGCGCAGCTGGCGATCGTGCTGTACGCGCTGTTCGCCGCGCACGTCATCGGCGCGCTCAAGCACCAGTGGTTCGACAAGCAGCGCGAGTTGCAGCGGATGACGTTCTGAGCGAGCCTGCGGTCACGCTGACCTCGGGTCGCCCGAAGGACGCGGCGACGCTGCTAATCGTCCGGCGCGATGGTCCCGCGCCGCGGGTGCTGATGGGGCGGCGGCACGGCGGCCATGCCTTCATGCCCGGCAAATGGGTCTTTCCCGGCGGGCGGATCGATCGCAGCGATTTCGCCGTCCCCGCCGTGACCGAGCTGACCGCGCCCGTCGCCGCCGCGCTCGCGCGGACGACGACCCCGGCGCGGGCCCGGGCGCTGGCGCTAGCGGCGATCCGCGAGACGTTCGAGGAGACCGGGTTGCTGCTCGGTAGGCCGGCAGAGCCGATCACGCGCGCCGGGCCGTGGCGCGATTTCTTCGCCGCCGGGGCGTCGCCCGACCTCGCCGCGCTCGATTTCGTCGCGCGCGCGATCACCCCGCCGGCGCGGACCCGGCGCTTCGACGCACGCTTCTTCATGGCCGATGCGGCGGCGCTGGTGTCGCTCGACCCCGGCAGCGGGTCGGGCGAGCTCGACGAGCTGGCGTGGTTCGACTGGGAGGCGGCGGCAGCGCTCGACCTGCCGCAGATCACGCGGGCGATCCTCGCCGAGGTCGCGCTCCGCCTCGTCGATCCGGCGCGGCCGATCCCGTGCCACCGCTTCCGGCGCGGGGGGCATCGGCTGGAGACCGTCTAGTTCGGCGCGGGCGGCTCCGGCGGGTCGGGCGGATCGGGCGCGTCGGCGCGCCGCGCGCGCGCTTCGGCAAGGGCATTCGCGATCGCGTCGGCGGCGTCGCCGGTCGCGCCACCGATCGCATCCCCGACGAGGTCGCCGATCGCATCGACCGGGCTCCGCTGGACCGGCGCCGGGCGGAGCAGGCCCTCGCGGGTCAGCGCCGCGGTCATGAACTTCTTCCACAGCTTGGCGGGTACGGTCCCGCCGACGACCCCGGTCATCGGCGAATTGTCGTCGTTGCCCACCCACACGCCGACGACGAGATCGCCGGCGAAACCGACGAACAGCGCGTCGCGGTGGTTCTGCGTCGTGCCGGTCTTGCCGTAGGTCGGGATCGACAGCAGCGCTGACTGGCCGGTCCCATGGCGGACCGCCGACTGGAGCAGCTCCATCATCGGCCCGCGCTCGGGCCAGCCGCGCACCGCCGCCGCCGCGCCGCGGATCGTGGCCGCCCAGCCTGGCGGGCGCGGCGATGCCAGCCCGAGCGGCTTGACCGGATAGGCGCCGTTGGCGACGGCGGCGTACGCACTCGTCAGCTCGACCAGCGGCACCCCCGACGTGCCGAGCGCGAGCCCTTCGTAGTTCGACAGCGGCACCGTCACCCCGAGCAGCCGCGCCTGCTTGCGCACCGCCTCGACCCCGACCTGCTGCGTCAGCTTCGCGGCGGCGATGTTCGACGATGCGGCGAAGGCGGTCGCGAGGCTGATCCGCCCGCGATACTTGCCTTCGTCGTTCTTCGGCGACCAGTCGCCGATCGTCGTCGGGCTGTCGTCGATCATCGTGCCCGTCGTCGCGCCGGCATGGAGCGCGGCGAGATAGACGAATAATTTGAACGACGACCCCGGCTGGCGCAGCGCCTGCGTCGCGCGGTTGAACGGCGTCGCGGCATAGTTCGCCCCGCCGACCATCGCCACGACCCGCCCGTCGGGGCGCATCGCGACGATCGCCGCCTGGTGGATGTTAAGGCCGCGCGCGCTCGCCAGCATGTCGGCGACCGCGCGTTCGGCGTCGCGCTGCAGCGCCGGGTCGAGCGTGGTCTTGACCGCGACGTCGCCGTACTGCCCCGGGTCGACCACCCCGCGCGCCTGCGGCAGCACCCAGTCGGCGAAGTACGACCCCGTCGGGATCGCCTTGCGCCCGGGGGTGAAGCGCGCGGGGGCGACGTGCGCGGCGCGGTCGGCGGTGAGCACGCCGTTGTCGACCATCGCCTGGAGCACGACACGCTCGCGCGCCTGCGCACGGTCGAGGTGGCGCGACGGCGCGAGGCTCGACGGCGCCTTGACCAGCCCCGCGAGCATCGCCGCCTGCCCGACGCTGAGGTCCTCGGGCGCGCGATCGAAATAGGTCCGCGCAGCGGCGCGCAGCCCGTACGCGCCCTCGCCGAAATAGACGCTCGACAGATAGCGCGACAGGATCTGGTCCTTGGTCAGCCGGCTTTCGAGATAGAAGGCGATGATGATTTCCTGCAGCTTGCGCTTGATCGTGCGGTCGC
>CAXTPH010000044.1:0-12695 GCA_964245955.1 uncultured Sphingomonadaceae bacterium
AGCGCGGTGCCGATCAGGCCGAACCCGCCGATCATCAGTGCCCAGCTCGACGGCTCGGGCACACTGCCGATGCCGATCAGGCTGCCGACGTAGCGTGCGAGCGCGGCGTGGACCGGCGCGGTCGGATGGATACCGTCGAAGCTGAGGTAATGGCTGCAGTCGGGATGCGGGTTCGACGGCGGCACGCTGATGTCGACGCACGCGTCGGCGAGGTTGGTGTCGAGGTCGGCCGGCAGGCCGAAGGCGGCGGGGTCGGCGGCGAGGGCGGTGAAGAAGCCGAAATAGTCGATCTGGGTGAACGACGTTCCCGGCGCGAGGTGAAGCGTCGTGAACCCCGCCTCCAGCGCGGTTTCGAGCGTGTGGCTCGCCGGGATCGTCGGGTTCGGCACGCCGCCGATCAGGAATTTGGTCACGCCGTGCGCGTTGAGATAGGTGATCGCGCCGAGATAATTGCCGACGAAGGCGGTGGTGTAGGTCGCCTGAAACGCCGCCGCGGCGGCCGGGTCCGGCGCGGCGGCGATCCCGGCGAGCAGCGCCGAGACGTCGTTGTTGCCGAAGTTGAGAACGTAGAGCGCATTTGGGTCGATCGGCTTGCCGCTCGTCGCGTAAAGCCCGAGTTGCGATGCGAGACCCGGGACGGTGAAGCCGAGCAGGCTGCGGTCGGCCGCCGCCTGCGCCCCGCCGACCGCGAAATTGTCGCCCCCGGCGAGGAACGGCACGGTGTAGCCGCCGGTCAGCCGCGCGTTGATCAGGTCGGTCCACTCGGGACCGTTCGAATAACGCCCGTTGAAATAGCCGTAGCCGGGCTGCGCCGTCGCGCCATGGGTGCCTAGATAGGCGTTGCCGGCGTCGACGAGCGAGTCGCCGAACACGACGAGCTTATCGGGCCGCGCCGCCGCCGCCGGCGCGGCGAGCATCGCGCCGGCCAGCGCCGCCGCCGCAACCATCCGCCGGATAACCATGCCGTAGCCTCCCCATTGCCCGCATTAAGCATAGCAAGCCGTGGTTTATTTTGCGTAAGCGGGGCCGGGAACAGACGCGGCTAGAACGGCTGGCGCGACCAGTCGGGGGTCTGGTTGCGGAACCACGTCTGCTGGCGCTTGGCATAATGGCGCGTGTCGAGCCGGGTGCGGTCGATCGCGGCGGCGAGGCTGGTCGCGCCCTGCAGATGGGCGAGCAGCGGCGGGACGCCGTGCGCCTTCATCACCGGCGCGTCGGCGGGCAGGCCACGCGCGCTCAGCGCCGCAACCTCGTCGAGCGCGCCGCCGGCGATCATCGCGTCGAGCCGCGCGTCGATCCGCGCATGCAATTCAGCGCGCGGCAGATCGACGACATGGCCGCGGACGTCGTGCGTCGCCGCCAGCCCGGCGGGGGCGGCCGCCTGCCAGTCGGCGAGCGTCCGCCCGGTCGCGCGCACGACCTCGAGCGCGCGGGCGACGCGCTGCGGATCGGTCAGCCGCGCGGCGGCGGCGGGGTCGAGCGCAGCGAGCGCGGCGTGAGCGGCGGTGGGGTCGAGCGCTCGGACCGCGGCCCGCACCTCGGGATCGATTGGCGGCACCGGGGCGATGCCGTCGAGCAGGGTACGCAGGTACATGCCGCTGCCCCCGGTGACGATCGGCACCTGGCCGCCGGCGAAGACGTCGGCGATCGCCGCGCGCGCCAGCCCCGCCCAGCGCGCCGCGTCGCACGTCTCGGCCCCGTCGATCACGCCGTACAGAAGGTGGGGCACCGCCGCCTCGTCGGCGACCGACGGCCGCGCGCTGAGGATGCGGAGGTCGGCATAGACCTGACTCGCGTCGGCGTTGACGATCGTGCCGCCGAGCCGCTGCGCGAGGTCGAGCGCGACCGCCGACTTGCCCGCGGCGGTCGGCCCCGCGATAACGAACACGGTCGGCCGGTCTAAGGAAATATCGATGCTCCCGTTAACGCACTGGGCGACGCTGATCGCCGCCGGTGCCTTGTCGCCGGGCGACCTCGCGACGGCAAGCGATGCGCTGCGTGCGGCCGGCGGGGAGCCGGGGGCGGCGGCGTGGCTGGACGCAGGCGATGCGGCCGACCTGACCGTCGCGGGGCTCGATCAGCCCGCCACGCGCGCCGCGCTCGAGGCGGCGCTGCCGGGGATCGACGTCGTTGTCCAGGCCGCCGATGCGCCGCGGCGGAAGTTTCTGCTGATCGCCGACATGGATTCGACGCTGATCCAGTGCGAGTGCATCGACGAGCTCGCCGACTATGCCGGGTTCAAGCCGCAGGTCGCGGCCATCACCGAGGCAGCGATGCGCGGCGAGCTCGACTTCGCCGCCGCGCTCGATGCCCGCGTCGCGCTGCTCGCCGGGATGGAGGCGAGCGTGATCGACCGCTGCCGCGCCGAGCGGGTACGGCTGATGCCGGGCGCGAAGACGCTTGTCGCGACGATGGCGGGGCAGGGCGCGCGGACGATCCTCGTCTCGGGCGGGTTCACCGCCTTCGCCGGGCCGGTCGGCAGCGAGCTCGGCTTCGACCGCATCGTCGCCAACCGGTTGCTCGTCGAGGGTGGCCGGCTGACCGGCACCGTCGCCCGGCCGATCGTCGACGCCGCGACCAAGCGCAGCGAACTCGACGGTGCGGGGGTGCCGCTGCCCGCCTGCCTCGCGGTCGGCGACGGGGCGAACGACATTCCGATGCTCGAGCGGGCAGGGCTGGGCATCGCCTACCACGCCAAGCCGAAGGCAGCGGCGGCGGCCGATGCGCACGTCCGCACCGGCGACCTGACGGCGTTGCTCTGGGCGCAGGGGTATAAGCGGGCCGAGTGGGCTAAGATCTGAGCTCGTGGTGCGTGCGTGGGCGCAATCCGAGAAAGCGATTGCGATCAGGTCGCTTGCAAACCGAAGCCGCCCATTGCGAAAGCGCGGCCCGCCAAAAAAAAGGGCGGGGAAGATCCCCGCCCTTCCTCGACCAAAAAGTGACCTCGTTCAGGCAGCGACAGCCGACGAGCGCCGCCGGGCCGACAGGCCGACCATGCCGAACCCGACGAGCAGAAGAGCCCAGACGCCGGGTTCGGGGACGGCCGTTGCCGAGACGTTGTCGATCTCGAATGCGCGTTCGCTCGACGCGAAGCCAACCTTCGTCACCTTGTCGCTGGCGAGGAAGTTGAACGTCGCTCTCCCGTTGACAAGGGTCACATTCGAGCCGCTGACCGCGCCGGTATAGCCGATCGGATTGACGAAAGCATTGCCGTGATCCGGGCTGATGAACGCCAACGTATTGTACGAGTCCGGGCTGCCCCAATCGAACGAGATGCTCGTGATCGCCTTGTCGCTATTATAATAGGCTTGGCCGAAAGTCTGGCCATCGGCCGGGACGGCGAGGAAGGGCGATCCGTCGACCGTCACGGCGACACCGGGAATGGTGTTCGTATAGATCGTATAGCTGCCGGTGAAATGGGGTGCGGACCCATTATCGAAGTTGACCGTGGTCGTTCCGGCGTTGGCCGATGCGGCGAGCAAAGCTGCGGCAAATCCCGCCGCGAGATGAACTGACTTAACCATTTACGCGTCCTCCCTGACAAGACGCCGTTCGGCGCCCGCATCTGATCAAGCAAAGTTCGTGCCACATTATTAAGTTATTAATACAAAAGGATCGTTCCGTTACGACAATTAACTAAATGTAAACTATTCCGACAGTTTCAAGTTAAGTCGCTCATATCGTTCGATTTAGGTGCGCGAATGGTGTTGCGTGTATATGCCCTCATTTTTATCGACACACAGATACCCGGCGAGCCCGATTGGTTAGCTCGCGGGCTTCTACGATGGAATAAGACGGCTAAAAGCCAAAGGTCATTGGCGGCTGGCTGGTCGCAAGCCGCCGTCGGTCTGAAAGTTGCAAGACGGCATGCCCGCCACGACCGTTCCCGCGTTCGCACGGGCAACCGGGGGCGGGATCACCCGCCCCCGTCCGTTCTACTTCAGCTTGAAGCTGATCGAGCCACCGATAATGCGCGGTTCGTTGTACACCGCCGCCATGTAGTTCTCGATCACGCCCTTGAGGTTCTTCTGATCGGTCAGGTTGCGGACGAAAACCGCGGCTTCGTACTTCGGCGTCGAATAGCCCGCCTTGAGCCCGGCCTCGTAGGTGCCGTTCGAGTAGAACTCGTTGGTCTTGTACAGGACGAAGTTGGTGTAGCCTTGGACGTTGACGTCGCCGGCGACGAACACCTCGGCGCCCTTGTCGCCGACGGGGATGCCGTAGCGCGCGGTGGCGTCGACGGTGTACTTCGGCGCGTCGGGCAGCGGGTTGCCGTTGATCTGCGCGAAGACGTTGGTGCCGACCTTGATCGTCGGGTTGTTGACCGTGCAGACGACGACGCCGTTCAACGCGCAGACCTGCGCATAGACGCGGCTGTCCTTGATCTCGGTGTGGAGGAAGCTCGCGCCGAGCCCGAACGACAGATGTTCGACCGGGTGCCACTCGGCCTCGGCCTCGACGCCATAGGCGTTCGCCTTGGCGGCATTGAACAGCACGCCGTTGCCGTTCGAATCGTTGCCGTTGAGCTGGATGTTGCTGACCGTATAGCCGAAGCCGGTAACGTTGAAGCGGACCTTGCGGTCGAACAGCTGGCTCTTGAAGCCGGCTTCGTAGCTGATGATCGTCTCCGAGTTCGCCGTCGTGAAGTCGGAGCCGAACACCGCCGACCGCCCCTGGATCGTCGGCCCGCGGAAGCCGCGCGCGACGCGGGCATAGACGCTGAGGTCGGGGTCGACCTGGTACAGCGCGCTCGCGTCCCAGCTCGGCTGGGTGTCGGACAGGCGGACGTTGCGCCGGCCGGTGTAGGTGACGACGTTCGCCGCGGTGTTCGCGGTCTGGAGCAGGTTGGTCGTCTTGGTGTCGTTGGTCTCGCGCCCGCCGGCGGTCAGCGTCAGGTTCGGCACGATCTCATAGCTCAGCTGGCCGAACACCGCCCACGAGGTGTTGATGTTCCTGAGTACGACGTAGTTGTTCGGGTTGGTGCCGACGAAGATGCCGCGCTGATCGAACTCGGTCGTGTCGCGGCTGTCAAAATACATGCCGCCGACCTGGTATTTGAAGCGGCCGTCGCCGTTCGAGGCGAGGCGGAGCTCTTCGCTATACTGGTTCAAGCCGCGAACCTTGCCCTGGCTCTCGCCGAAGCCGTTCGGCACGCCGTTGACCGGATAGTTCGCCGCCGCGCCGCCGTCGGTGTCGCCGCGGCTGTAGCCCGACAGCGTCTCGTAGGCGCTGATCGAGGTCAGGCTGACCGGGCCGAAGTCGTACTTGACGTTGAGGAAGGTGCCGTAGGTCTCGTACGCCTGCGGGTTGCCGGCACCTTCGTCGAGCGCGACCTGATCGCGCGGGCCGACGGGCTGGTTCGAGCCCTTGATCAGCGCACCGCGGTGGAAGATCGTCGACGTGCCCTTGTACGACCGGCCCTGGCCCTCGGCGAGGATCGACAGCTGCTCGGTCGGGGTGATCAGGATCTGCGCGCGCAGGTCGCGCTCGTTGAAGCCGCCGAGCGCGTTCTTGGTGTTGACCTGGGTCTTGTCGGCGCTGACGCCGGTAAAGGTGTTGTCGACCCAGTTGTCGCGGTGCTGGTAGAGCCCTGAGACGCGGACCGCGACCTTGTCGGGGACGATCGCGCCGCCGATGCCGCCGTCGAAGGTGACGGTATTATATTCGCCGTACGACGCCTGCGCGCGCGCCTGCAGGTCCTGGCTCGGCCGGATCGTGTCGAACTTGATGATGCCGGCGGTCGTGTTGCGCCCGAACAGCGACCCCTGCGGCCCGCGCAGCACCTCGACCTGCGCGAGGTCGTAGACCGGGTTCGACTTGAGGACGACGTGTTCGAGGACGACGTCGTCCTGGATGATCGACACCGGCTGCGACGCGCCGAGGTAGAAGTCGATGTTGCCGAGCCCGCGGATGTAGAAGCGCGGGAAGATGCGCCCGGTCGTCGTCTCGGCATACAGGCCGGGGACGCGCCCCGACAGCTCGAGGATGTCGCCGCCGCCCGCCTGGAACGAGCGCAGCAGCTCGCCCGAGACGACGCCGACCGACAGCGGCACCTTCTGCAGGTTTTCGCTGCGGCGCTCGGCGGTGACGACGATGTCGGGCAGGCCCGCCTCATCGCTCGCGGTCGCGCCGGTGGCCGGAACGTCGGCGGGTGCGGCGGCGGCCAGCGACGGCAGCGCGGCGGACAGCAGCAAGGCCGCCCGGAAAGTGAAGCTCGACACGATGATGACCCCTGAGATTGGCGGGGAGGCTGGCACCCCGCGCGCCGCTCCCGATGCCGCGGGGTTAGGCGGCGATTATGACCCTGCCGTGACAGGGGTGCGCTGGTGCACAGTCGGTGCGGCGGGTGTGGCCGCCGGGCAACTGGCGGGCGGTGATGTGGTGCAGAGTGATGCCGGTGCCGGGGGTCGCGACCCCCGGCACCGGCGGAACCGACTAGAAGTGGAAGCCGACGGTCGCGCGCAGGCTGCTCCAGTTGAAGTTGTTGTCGCTGCGACGGATCGTGGTCGACGAGTAGGGCGCGAGGACGAACGGGTTCGTCGCGGGCGCGCTGCCCTGGGTCACGAGGACGTTGTAGTTGCCGTCCTTGTAATTGTGGTAGCTGTACTCGACGCCGAGCGTGACGCGCTTGGTGATGAACTTCTCGACGCCGCCACCGACGACATAGCCGGCCTTCTTCGAATTGCCGTTGCCGGCAAAGGCGTTGGCGGTGTTCGTCGTCGCGAAGCGGTGACGGATGTCGGCATAGCCGACGCCGCCGGTCGCGTAGAACATGGCATCACCGAAGGCGAGACCGGCGCGCGCCTGCGCGGTGCCTTCCCAGTTGACCGCACGCTCGAACGTGTAGCTCGCCGGAGTGGTCGAGAAGCCCGAGGTATAGTCCTTGATCTCGGTCTTGCCGAACTCGCCCATCACCCCGAGCACGACGTGGCCGTACTGGCGGTTATAGCCGACGCGGCCATAGAACGAGCCACGGTCGCGGTCGCTCTCGCAGCCCGATGCCGGATCGCGGGTCGGCCCGAGCGCCCGGCCGTTGCAGAAGCCCGGCGAGAACGCATCGGCCCCGGCGGCGGTGGTGACGGTGTCGGCGAACGCGCGCGACCCGTTGCGGTCGAACTGCAGGCGCGCATTGGTATCGTTCGGCTGGATGTCATAACCGCCCGACGCACCGACGTAGAGGCCGCTGAACGGCGTCGGGCTGGTGTTCGCGTCCTGCGCGTTCGCCGCGGCGGTGAAACCGAGCGCAGCCGTCCCGATCGCGAGCAAATTGATTTTCAACACTAATAAACCTTCCACTATCCCGCTCGGCGTACCTACGAACGGGAAGAATGGAGGGTTTCGGCCGGGCGTGCGAAACGGGGATTCAGTCAGTAGTGTTGCCATTTTGCACCGCAGCATTAGTGCGAGCCGGGAGGGGAAGGCGGCGCAGGCATGGCCTTCGCAGATTCCGGCGGCTATCGTCGACCGGCGAGGGGAAACGCATGACCAACCGGCTTTATTACGGCGACAATCTCGACTGGCTGGCGAACCACAAGGCGTTCCCCGACGCCAGCGTCGACCTTGTCTATCTCGACCCGCCGTTCAATTCGAACGCGACGTACAGCCAATTGTTCAAGTCGCCCGACGGGAAGACCGCCGACAGCCAGATCGACGCGTTCGAGGACACGTGGAGCTGGGGCCTCAGCGCCGAGGCCGCCTACGACCGGGTGATGACGAGCGGCAATACCGACGTCGCGCAACTGCTTCAGGCGATGCGCGGCTTCCTCCACGACAATGCGATGATGGCGTATCTGGCGATGATGGCGGCACGGCTGATCGAGCTGCACCGGGTGCTCAAGGATACTGGGAGCCTGTATCTCCACTGCGACCCGACCGCGAGCCATTACCTCAAGTTGTTGCTGGACGGGGTGTTTGGGCCGACACACCTTCGAAACGAAATAATATGGCAACGTACTAATACCAAAAGCCACGCCTACACGCGTTTCTAGTCGTCACACGACACGATCTTGGCATACGCTAAGGGAGAGGTGCCAACATGGCATCCGATGTTTGCTGACCATTCGGCAACCTATCTGAAAAGCCACTATTCTAATGTCGAGCCGGAGACGGGCCGTCGATATACACTCGGGGATTGTCTGAATCCAAATCCAGACCGCCCTAATCTCACCTATGAATGGAACGGTATAACTCGGGTATGGCGCTGGACGCGTGATAGGATGCAAGCAAATCATGATGCTGGCCGACTGATTTACACTAAAACTGGCATGCCAAGATATAAGCGTTACTTGGATGAGATGGCCGGGACGCCACTCACGGATGTGTGGACTGACATCTTTCCGATCAATTCCCAAGCCCAAGAACGCCTCGGCTACCCCACCCAAAAACCCCTCGCGCTCCTCGAACGCATCATCGCCGCCTCATCGAACCCCGGCGACGTCGTCCTCGATCCGTTCTGCGGCTGCGGCACGGCGGTCCATGCCGCCGAAAAGCTTGGGCGCAAGTGGATCGGGATCGACATCACCCACCTGTCGATCGCGCTGATCGAGAAGCGGCTGCGCAATGCCTTCCCCGGCATCGTGTTCGAGACCGAGGGGCGGCCGAAGGACCTCGCCTCGGCGCAGGAACTCGCGCTGCGCGACAAGCACGAGTTCCAGAAATGGCTGGTGACATGGGTCGGCGGCCAGCCGTGGAAGGGCGGGCAGAAGGGAGCCGACGGCGGCATCGACGGACTGATCTTCTTTCAAGGCTTCGATCCGAAGACCGAGAAGGCGACCCACGAAAAGGCGATCATCTCGGTCAAGGGCGGCTTCAGCAAGGGCGTCGGCTGGGTGTCCGAGCTCGTCGAGACGATCGGGCGCGAGAAGGCCGCGCTTGGGATTCTGCTCACCGCCGTCCTGCCGACCAAGGAGATGGAGGCGCGCGCGGCAGCGGCGGGGTTCTTCGAGACCGGCCTCCACGCCAAGGTGCCGCGCCTCCAGATATTGACCCTCGCCGAACTGTTCGCCGGCAAGCGCCCGGTCGTGCCCAACGTCAACGCCGCGATGTTCAAGGCCGCGCCGAAAGAGGCCGCGATCCAGCCGGGGTTCGATTTGTAAACCGCTGTCCTACAGGGGGGACGATCGGTTAGCGTGGCGGGTTATTCGAGTCGGCCGCCACCGGGGGGCCGATGCTCTTTCTCAGTGCTGGATCGTCGGGGCGGAGCGGGCCACGCATAGCGACGGGGTGAGCTTCGCGCATTCCGGGCGCGATCACGCGGTCGAAAACCGGTGACAACGATCAACTTTGTCAACTTCGGGCGCGATGTATGGGTCGAAAACCGGTGACAACAATGAACTTTGTCAACTTCGCGCGGCTTACCCGGCGAGTAGCGCAACCAGCCGCCGCCCGCCGCCGGGCCGGCCTTGCGGGCCATGGCGGGCATTTAGAATACACGTCGTTGGCATCGCCCTCCGCATCGCCTTCGTAGGATTTCGCGCCGCGACGGGTGGGCCGTTACCCCGCGAGCAGCGCCAGCAGGCGTTCGTTGACCACCGCCGGGTTGGCCTTGCCGCCCATGCTCCGCATCGTCTGACCCACGAAGAAGCCGAACAATTTGTCCTTGCCGCCGCGATAGTCGGCGACCTTGTCGGGGTTGGCGGCGAGGATTTCCCCGATCGCGGCGTCGATCGCGCCGGTGTCGGACGTCTGGCGCAGCCCGCGCGCCTCGACGATCGCGGCCGCGCCCTCGCCGGTGTCGAGCATGATCTCGAACACCTGCTTGGCGAGCGGGCCCGACAGGGTTCCGTCGGCGGTCAGCCGGAGCAGCTCCGCCGCCGCCGCCGGGGAGACCGGCGAGTCGGCGATGTCTTTGCCGAGGCGCCTCAACGCACCGAACAGGTCGGACGTCACCCAGTTCGACGCGCGCACCGCCTGCGCCGGGTCGCCGAGCGCGGCGAGCAGCGCCTCGAAATAGTCGGCGGTCTCCTTCTCCGCCGTCAGCACCGCGGCGTTGTACGCGGTCATGCCGAGCGCGGCTTCGAAGCGCGCGCGCTTCGCCCCCGGCAGCTCGGGCAGGCTCGCGCGGCAGGCGTCGACGAAGTCCTCGGTCAGCGTCAGCGGCAGCAGGTCGGGATCGGGGAAGTAGCGATAGTCGTGCGCGTCCTCCTTCGACCGCATCGACCGCGTCTCCATCCGGTCGGGGTCGAACAGGCGGGTCTCCTGGACGATCGTGCCGCCGCCTTCGAGGACGTCGACCTGCCGCCGCGCCTCGAGCTCGATCGTCGCCATGACGAAGCGGACCGAGTTGACGTTCTTGGTCTCGGTGCGCGTGCCGAATTCGGCGCCGGGCTTGCGGACGCTGACGTTGACGTCGGCGCGCATCGACCCCTCCTCCATGTTGCCGTCGCAGCTGCCGACGTAGCGGAGGAGCGAGCGCAACGAGCGGACATAGGCCCCCGCCTGTGCCGGCGAGCGGAGGTCGGGCTTCGACACGATCTCCATCAGCGCGCAGCCCGAGCGGTTCAGGTCGACATAGGTCATCGTCGCGTGGCCGTCGTGGACCGACTTGCCGGCGTCCTGTTCCAGATGGATGCGCTCGATGCCGACGCGCTTCGCCGGCTCGCCGTCGGGCTCGATGTCGAGCCAGCCCTCGCCGACGATCGGGTGGTACAGCTGGCTGATCTGATAGCCCTGCGGCAGGTCGGCGTAGAAGTAGTTCTTGCGGTCGAAGCGCGAGAAGCGGTGGATCTCGGCGTCGAGGGCGAGGCCGGTGCGGACTGCCTGGCGGACGCACTCGCCGTTGAGCACGGGCAGCATGCCGGGCATCGCCGCGTCGACGAGGCTGACCTGCGTGTTCGGCTCGGCGCCGAAGCGCGCGGCGGCGCCCGAGAACAGCTTCGAATTGGCGGTGACCTGGGCATGGACCTCGAGCCCGACGACGATCTCCCAGTCGCCGGTCGTGCCGCGGACGGTGTAGGGGGCAGGGGTGCTCATTCGGGGCCTCGTGGCGGGTGTGGCACGGATATAGCAACCCGCGCGGTCGATGTCGCGGCGGCGGCGAGTGCAGCGGCGGCGGCGAGTGTTGCGAGCCACGCGATCCGGCCTTGATAGCGGTCGTGGACCCCCGATAGCGTCGCATTGATCGCCGCGTTAGCGAGGAGGCCGGCGATGACGATCGCAATCGCAGCGATGAGCCGCGGGTCGACCGGCGCGATCCGCTGCCGGCCGAGCCAGCGGGGCCATGCCAGCACCGCCAGCGCCGCCACGAGCACCGCCAGCGCGGCGAGGTAGGTCGCCTCGGTGATCCGGCTGACGGTGGCGAGCGGGAAGTCGCCGGCGACGATGCCGCTGTGCGGATAGGCGGCCATCGCCGGCAGCAGCGCCGGGTCGATCTTGTGGCTCGGCTGGATCCGCTCGGTGAACTCGTTCATCCCGGCCATTAACAGCTGGTCGACCGACAGCCGTATCGCCTCGGCGGCCGCCGCGACCGGACGCGCCATGACCGCGCCGGCGACGATCGTGCCCGCCTCGTCGCTCAGCCGGTGGCGGTCGGCGATGCTGCGTCCGGCATAGATGCCGCCGTCCTTGTCGGTGAACCACAGGAAGCGGTCGGGGGGCAGGGGCATCCGGCCGCGGAAGTCGCACAGCAGGAAGTGCCGCGTCGGGCAGGCATCGTCGAGATAGGCGGGCAGCACCGTACCGCCCGCGAGCCGGGCGAGGACGAACGGCGGGGTCAGCATCGGCTTGTGGAGCAGGCGCTGCGTCACCGGGCTGATCACGCCATGGCCGGCGATGGCGACGAGGCACGCCGCGGCGGCCAGCCGCCATCCGCCGCGGTCGAACCAGCGCGCCCGCCAGAACGGCACGGCGACGACAACGACCGCGAGGGCGACCGCCATGAAGGCGCGATGGAACAGCAGTCCGGCGAGCAGCATCGCGACCCAGTAGACCCGCTCCCCGCGGCGCATCGGCGTCCGCGCCACGAGCAGCGCGAGCGCGAGGATGACCGGGCCGAGGAAGGCGTCGGGCATCAGCACGCCGGCGAAGAAGCCGAGCCCGCCGATCGTGGCCGCGATGGCGATGACCGCGCTCTCGAGCCGGCGCGAAACGCCAAGTCGGCGCGCGCCGAGGACGAGGGCGGCGGCGGTGACCAACACCTGGACTGCCGCGGCGCACCAGACCCCGCCCAGCCGGGTCGTGCTCGCCAGCGCGAAGCCATAATAAGGCGAGCGTGCGGTCGACACGCCGTCGTCGGCTTCGGCCGCCGGACGCGCGACGCCGCCGTTCTTGGCCGCTGCGGGCTTGTGGTGTCCGGCGGAACCCAGCGCGGCATAGATCGACTCGCCTGCGCGGTTGTAGCCGATCGTATCGGGAAACAGGATCGGCAACCGGTTGATACCGGCGCCGACGCCAAGCATCAGCGCCGCGACCAGGGCGATCCGGCCGAGATCCGACATCGACACGCCGGGGGCGACGCCCGCGACGGTGGCGCGGTCATCCGGTCGAAGCGCGGACTGTGGCATCATGCTGCAATGCAGTAGATGCCCGCCCGCTTCAAGCCTTCACCACCATCGTTCGGGCAGGGCCGTGAACCCGGCCGCGCGTTCGAGCGCGAAGCCGGCGTTGAGCACGCCGGCCTCGTCGAGCGGCCGCCCGATGATCTGCAGCCCGAGCGGCAGGCCGCCGGTCGACAGCCCCGCCGGGACCGACATCGCCGG
>CAXTPH010000045.1:0-12692 GCA_964245955.1 uncultured Sphingomonadaceae bacterium
CGCCGCGAGCCTGCAGCGCGACGGCGTGCCGCCGGGCAGCGCGATCGCGGTCGCGGCGGGGACGAGCGCCGAGTACGTCGCACTGTTCATGGGCGCACTCCGCGCCGGGGTCGCGGTCGCGCCGCTGGCGCCGTCATCGACCCCCGACGCGCTGGTGACGATGATGACCGACAGCGGCGCGGCGCGGATCTTCCTCGACGCCGACAACAGCGCTGCGCTCGGTGATCGCCCCCTTCCCGCCCCGGTTACAATGTTCACCGACTTCGACGCGTGGCTTGCGCCGACAGGCAGCGTCCCCGCGCCGGTCGACGTCACCCCCGACATGCCGTTCAACATCATCTATTCGAGCGGCACCACCGGCGCGCCGAAGGGCATCGTCCAAAGCCACGGCATGCGCTGGGCGCACGTCGGGCGCGGGACGATGCTCGGCTACGGACCCGCGACGGTGTCGCTCGTCTCGACCCCGCTCTATTCGAACACCACGCTGGTCAGCGTCATCCCGACGCTGGCAAACGGCGGCGCACTCGTGCTGATGGCCAAGTTCGACGCCCGCCGCGCGCTCGAACTGTCGGTCGCGCACGGCGTCACCCACGCGATGCTCGTGCCGGTCCAGTACCGCCGGATCATGGAACTGCCCGACTTCGACAGCTTCGACTTGTCGCGCTACGTCATGAAGTTCGCCACCAGCGCGCCGTTCGCCGCCGGGCTCAAGGCCGACGTCCTCGCGCGTTGGCCGGGTGGCCTCGTCGAATATTTCGGCATGACCGAGGGCGGCGGCAGCTGCATCCTTATCGCGCACCTCTACCCCGACAAGCTGCACACCGTCGGCCAGCCCGCGCCCGGGCACGACATCCGCCTGATCGACGACGGCGGCGTCGAGGTGCCGGCGGGGACGACCGGCGAGATCGTCGGCCATTCAGGCGCGATGATGACCGGCTATCACTGCCAGCCGGGCAAGACCGCCGACGCGCGCTGGACCAGCCCCGACGGCCGGGTCTTCATCCGCACCGGCGACGTCGGCCGCTTCGACGCCGACGGCTTCCTCACCCTGCTCGACCGCAAGAAGGACATGATTATCTCGGGCGGATTCAACATCTACCCGTCCGACCTCGAAGCCGTGCTGAGCACCGCGCCCGGCGTCGTCGAGGGCAGCGTCGTCGGTGTCCCCTCCGACGCCTGGGGCGAGACCCCGGTCGCCTTCGTCGTCATGCGCGACGGCACCGACCCGGAGGCAGTACGCGCCTGGACCAACGAGCGGCTCGGCAAGACCCAGCGCCTGTCGGCGATCGTCGCGGTCGACGCCCTGCCGCGCAGCGCGATCGGCAAGGTGCTCAAGCGCGAGCTGCGCGACGGCTGGCGTGGCTGAGATCCCCGTCATCGAGACCGCACGGCTGCGGCTGCGCGGCAGCCGTGCGAGCGACCTCGACGCCGCGGCGGCGAAATGGGCCGACCCGGCGGTCACCCGCTTCACCGGCGGGCGCGCCTTCACCCGCGAGGAAAGCTGGGCGCGACTGCTGCGCTACGCCGGGCACTGGCAATGGTTCGGCTACGGCTTCTGGGCGGTCGAGACCCGCGACGACGGCGCCTATGTCGGCGAGCTCGGCTTCGCCGAGTTCCAGCGCGACATCGTCCCCGCGATCGGCGTCCCCGAGATGGGCTGGTCGTTCGTCGCCGCCGCGCACGGTCGCGGTTATGCCAGCGAGGGCATCCGCGCTGCGCTCGCCTGGGCCGACGCCAACCTCGCCGCCGCCAAGACCGCGTGCATCATCGATCCCGACAATATCGCGTCGATCCGGGTGGCGAAGCGCTGCGGCTTCGCCGAGATCGGCGCGGTGCGCTACAAAGGGAGCATCACGCTCAAGTTCGAGCGGACGCGGGAGGCCTAGACCGGCGTCAGATCGATCGGCCCCTCGACCTCGGCCAGCCCGGCGACGAACTGGTCGACGCAGGCTTCCCAGCGAAAGTTCGCGGCATACGCCGTACAGTCGGCGCGATGCGCGGTCAGCGCTGCCGCGATCGCGGTGCCGAGATCGGCATCGACCGCGCCGACCCGCTCGCGCCAGCCGGGAACGACCCCGGTTCCCGCCGCGCCGATGACGTCGAGCGGCCCCGCGACCGGGAAGCCCGCGACGGGCACCCCGCTCGCCAGCGCCTCGATCATCACCAGCCCGAAGGTGTCGGTCAGGCTGGGAAAGACGAAGACGTCGGCCCCGGCATAGGCGGCGGCGAGCGGCGCCCCCGACAGGCTGCCGAGGAACACCGCGTTGCGGTACTTCGCCCGCAGCGTCGCGAGCGCCGGCCCGTCACCGACGACGACCTTGGTCCCCGCGACCGGAGCATCGAGGAACGCCGTCAGGTTCTTCTCGACCGCGACCCGCCCGACCGCGAGCATCACCGGGCGCGCGAGGCCGGCATAGGCCGCGGGCGGGGGCACGCCAGGGTGGAACTGCGCGACGTCGACCCCGCGCGACCAGATCCGCGTCGCCGTCAGCCCGTGCCCGGCGAGCTCGTCGGCCAGCCGCGGCGTCGCGACGAGGATGTGCCGCGCGGCGCCGTGGAAGCGAACCAGCCAGCGCCACAGCCACGCCGGCGACAGGCCGGTCCGCGCCGCGACATAGTCGGGAAAGCGCGTGTGGAACGAGGTCGTGAACGGCACCCCGCGCTTGAGGCACCAGTTGCGCGCCAGCCAGCCGAGCGGCCCCTCGGTCGCGATATGCACCGCCTCGGGGTGGAAGTTCGCGATCAACTTGCCCACCGTGCGCGGCGTCGTCAGCGCCAGCCGGATTTCGGGATAGGTCGGGCACGGCATCGACACGAAGCGATCGGGGGTGATCGTCTGGACGACGTGCCCGCGCGCCTCGAGCTGCGCGACCGTCGTCGTCAGCGTCCGCACGACGCCGTTGACCTGCGGCGTCCACGCATCGGAGACGAGGGTCAGGCGCATGGGCGACAGTGCTTAAGTTCAGACAAATGTCGCGAATTTCGCCGATTTCGGGATCTTAAGCGGTCCACGGCGGCCCCGGGGCGACGGCGAGCGACACGATCGGCGGTGGCGGCATAGGTCAACGACTCGGATCCCCGAAAGAGCAAGCGCGACCCTATCCGATCGGCGGGGGGGTAGGACAGGCGGGATTGCACCCTCTCCGCGCCCCGATCCGCGCGCCGAACCCGAAGTCGCAAACCAAAAACGACACAGCAAGCACTCCCACAGAGTGATTTAAACTGTTGTAAATGAGATTTAACACGCCCTAAACATATTATGGTGTGGGGGATCGCGTCTATGCGTACGGTTGTGTTCGGCGTGCGGGTGGCAGGGCTGTCGCTGGGAGCCTTGTGCGCGATGGGGTCCGCCGGTTCGTCGGCCACCGGCCTGATCATGAGCGATTGCCCGGCGGCGCTGTCGTCGTGCGCGGGGTCGAGCCAGAAGTACGGCGAGCCGGACGGCGACGAGCCCCCCGGCGGTGGCGAGCCCAAAGGTGGCGAGCATTGGCCGGGCAAGCCGGGCGGCAATAGCGCGACAAGTAATTCAAACAGCAATGCGAACAGCAATAGCTATTCGGGCAGCAAGTCTTCGGCGACGACCGGGGCGAGCACGTCGTCGAGCGGCGGCAACACGCTTGGCGGTGCCGAGGTCGAGACCGGTCCCATCTCGACCGGCGCGAGCAAGTCGACCGTCGGCAACACCTCGACCGGTGCCAGCAATTCGACCGTCGGCAACACGTCGACCGGCCCGAGCACGTCGACCGTGGGCAACCTGTCGAACGCGAGCAAGTCGACGGTCGGCAATACGACGACCGGCCCGAGCACGGCGACCGTCGGCAATACATCGACCGGCAACAACACCAACACGACGGGCGCGAGCAACTCGTCGACGAGCATCGATGCGTCGGATCGCTCGTCCTACTCGACCCGGCTGATCTACATCCCGGCGATCGTGCCGCCGACGCCGCCGACCAGCCTTGGCGTCGGCAATATCGTCAAGGATACCGGCAGCTGCGGGCCGCTCCAGCGGGTCGTCCGCGAGCCGGTCGAAGGCACGTTCTACGGCTTCTTCAACAAGACCCGCGTGCCGCAGGGCTTCTACGAGCGCCTCGTGCCGTTCGTCGACGAGCACGGTGCCCAGCAGGATTACCGGCAGGTGCCGATCGCCGGCGGCGGCTACCGCCTGTTCGGGCATCAGGTCACCCAATACACGACCGTCGTCGGGGTCAGCGGCGCGCGCAACTTCGCCATCGGCGGCGGCGGCGCTAGCGGCGCTTGGGGCCAGGCCGGCGCCGGCAGCAGCACGTCGATGCAACAGATCGTCACCACCATCCAGCTGCGCGAATGCGAGATCGGCAGCTTCGTGCCGCCGGTCGTCCCGGTCGCGCAGCCGGTCCTGCCGCCGCGGGTGATCTACGAGACGCCCAAGGCGATCCGCAACTGACGCCGTGACCGTCGTCGTCTATCTCGCCAGCGCGCTGCTGTGTACCGCCGGGCACTGCTACCCGGCGCTGGTCGGCAACGACACCCCGACCGGCACCTTCCCGCTGATCCGGCGCTTCGTCGCCGCACGCGGCTATGGCGGCGACGTCATGCAGTATAGCGAGACCGACCGCGACCTGTTCGCGATCCACCGCGTCTGGCTTGGCAACCCGCGCGAGCATCGCCTCGCCCGGCTGGCCAGCCCCGACCCGGCGCAGCGGCGGACGGTGACGCACGGCTGCATCAACGTCATGCCCGAGGTCTACGATCAGATCGTAGCAGCCGACACGGTCGAAATCCGCGAATAAGGCCGTTCCGCGCGACCGGCGGCTAAACCAGCTCGAGTTCCGGCTCGGCGACCTCGCCCCGTCGCGCCGCCGTGCGCATCGCCCAGTCGATGATCTCCATCCGCCCGTTTGCGTGCTCGACCAGCGCGGTGCAGCTTTCGACCCAGTCGCCGTCGTTGTAATAAGTGACGCCGCCGAAGGTGCGGATCTCGGCCGAATGGATATGGCCGCAGACGACCCCGTCGACCCCGCGCTCGGCCGCCGCGTGCGCGACCGCTTCCTCGAAGCGCGAGATGAACGACACGGCGTTCTTGACCTTTTTCTTCACGTGCGCCGACAGCGACCAGTACGGCAGGCCGAACTTGCGCCGGACGACGTTGAAGCCGACGTTCAACCTGAGCAGCCCCGCATAGGCATAGTCGCCAAGGAAGGCGAGCCACTTGGCGTAGAGCACGACGCCGTCGAATTCGTCGCCGTGGAGGACGAGCAGGCGCCGCCCGTCGGCGGTGGTGTGGATCGCCTCTGGGACGACGTCGACGCCGCCGAAGCTCAGCCCGGTATAGTCGCGCAGCACCTCATCATGGTTGCCGGGGACGTAGACGACGCGCGTCCCCTTGTTCGCCAGCTTGAGGACGCGGCGGATGATGTCGTTGTGGCGCGGCGGCCAGTACCAGCCGCGCTTCAACCGCCAGCCGTCGATGATGTCGCCGACGAGATACAGGGTTTCGGGCTGGATCGACTTGAGGAAGTCGAGCAGCAAATCGGCGTTGCACCCCGACGTGCCGAGGTGCGTGTCCGAAATCCAGACGGTGCGAAACTTGAGCTTGCGCTTGGGATGACCGTCGTCGTCGTCGCCGTGCCATTCCGATCCCGCACCGCGCAGGTCCGCCGGCGCGACGGTGCCGGCGGCGTAGGCCTTCAAGGGGTGGTGTGCCATCGGGCGAGCATCCGCTTGCCAATACTAAAGATCTACTACATCTAGTCTGTTACCGTTTGGCGACACTGCGGATTGTGCGCGCGCCGACGTCGTCCCATATCGTTCGGGCACGCGCGGTCTTCTGCCCGCGCCACAGGGAGACCCGCCATGATTACCGTCCGCAAATCCGCCGAGCGCGGCCATTCGAACATCGGCTGGCTCGACGCCCGCTTCAGCTTCAGCTTCGCCGACTATTACGATCCCGCGCACATGGGCTTCGGCCCGCTGCGGGTAATCAACGAGGATCATATCGCCGCCGGCGCCGGGTTTGGCGAGCACGGCCACGCCGACATGGAGATCGTCTCGTATATCGTCGCCGGGGCGATGGCGCACCGCGACAGCATGGGCAATGCCACCGTCATCCGCCCGGGCGAAATCCAGCGGATGACCGCGGGCACCGGCATCCGCCATGCCGAGATGAACCCGAGCCGGACCGAGGCGATCCATTCGTTCCAGATCTGGATCGTGCCCGAGCGGCGCGGCCTGACGCTGGGCTATGAGCAGGTGAAGATCCCCGCCCCGCGCCCCGGCGGGCTCGACCTGATCGCCAGCCGCGACCGCCATCCGGGCGCCGTCGTCATTCATCAGGACGTCGACCTGTATCGCGCGACGCCGGGCGAAGGCGCGCCGGTGACGCTGGCGGTCGCGCAGGGTCGCCGCGTCTGGGTGCAGACGGTGCGCGGCGATGCGGCGGTCAACGGCGTCACGCTCGGCGCGGGCGACGCGGCGGCGATCACCGGCGAGACCGGGCTGACGCTCGCGGGCGACGCCGAACTGCTCGTGTTCGACATGGCCTGATCCGCGTCACCGCCGCCGCCTTCGGTTCGGCGACGGAACATCCGGGTCGCCGTGCCGTTGGCGCCGGGACGTTATCATCATCAGGATTGGATACTGCCATGTGGATCGGAATTGCGCTGCTGCTCGTCGTCGTCTGGCTCGTCAGCTTTCTCGCGCTGCACATCTCGGGCGCGTTGATCCACCTGCTGCTCGTCGTCGCGGTGATCAGCCTCGTCGTCCACTTCGTCCGCGGCCGGTCGTCGACGGTCTAGACGCGCACAAGGCCGGAAGCGATGCGCTTCCGGCCCATTGACGATTTGCTGGTCGGGGCGAGAGGATTCGAACCTCCGGCCTCTGCCTCCCGAAGGCAGCGCTCTACCGGGCTGAGCTACGCCCCGACGCAAGGCGCGAGGCTATAGCTGTGGCGGTCCGCCCGCGCAACCGCCGTCTGCCGCCGCAAGCAGCGCTGCGCGTGTCACATGCTTGTCGCGCGGTGCCGGGTGCGTCGCGGCGGCAATCTCGGCGGCGTCGATCGCCTGCCAGCCGGCGAAAGTGACTGGCCGGATGCCGCGTCCGGCCAGCAGCATGTCGAGGCCGGTGCCCCCTTCTCGCCCGGCGGCGACGGTATCGGCGGCGATCGCCTCGGCGACCTCGGTGCCGTCGGGACGATTGGTGCCGATCGTGCCGCTCGGGCCGCGCCGCGCCCAGCCGGTGACGTACAGCCCCGGCGCGACCCGCCCGCCGTCGTTGACCACCCGCCCACGCGCGGCGTCGAACGGTACCCCGGCGATCGGCGCGGACTTGTAGCCGATGCAGCCGACGATCAGCCCGCAGTCGATCGTCCGCATCACGCCGGTGCCGACCGCGGTATCACCGTCGAGCCGCGTCGCCTCGATCGTCAGCCGCAGCGTGTCGCCTTGGCGTTCGATCGCGACCGGGCGGGTCAGGAAGTCGAAGACGATCGTCACTGCCTTGCCCGCGGGCGGCGTCGCCGCGAACGCCCGCAGATGTCCGACGACCTTGCGCAGCCCGGGTTCGAGCGCGGCGTCGCCCGCCGGGTCGGGCAGGTCGCCGGGGGTGACCAGCGGTTGCGCGCGCGTCAGCTGCCCGAGCTCGCCCATCTCCTTCGGCGTGAAGCTCGCCTGATACGGTCCGCGCCGCCCGATGATGTGGATGTCGCGCACCGCGCTTGCGGCCAGCGCGGAGCGAGCGTGACGCGCGAGATCCGAATGCGCGAGCTCGGCCGGGGTCTTGGCCAGCAGACGGGCGACGTCGATCGCGACGTTGCCGTTGCCGATCACGCAGACGCCGGGGTGGCCGAGCGGGACGTCGAGGTCGGCGACGTCGGGGTGGCCGTTGTACCAGCCCACGAACGCCGCCGAGCCGAGGACGCCGGGCAGGTCCTCGCCCGGGATGCCGAGTGGCCGGTCGTGGGGTGCTCCGGTGGCGAGGACGACCGCATCGTACAGTCCGGCAAGCTCGGCGAGCGCGACCCCACCATCGCCGATCTCGACGTTGCCGACGAAACGCACGCCGCCAGCGAGCACTGCGTGATAGCGCCGGTCGACCGCCTTGATCGACTGATGGTCGGGCGCGACCCCGGCGCGGATCAGCCCATACGGCGTCGGCAGCCGGTCGACGATGTCGATCGCGACGCCCCCCATCCCAGGCGCACCGAGCCGCTTTGCCAGCGCCTCGGCGGTATAGAAGCCGGCCGGACCGGCCCCGACGATGACGACGTACAGCATGCGACCTATCTCCCCGCAGCCATGTGGCGGTGCGGCGGTTTCTTTGGCAAGCCCCCTCTGCTAGAGCGTTGCCGATGACCGCCCCCCTCGACCGCATCCGCAATTTCTCGATCATCGCGCATATCGATCACGGCAAATCAACCCTCGCCGACCGGCTGATCCAGCAGACCGGCGGGCTGACCGCGCGCGAGATGAGCGAGCAGGTGCTCGACAACATGGATATCGAGCGCGAGCGCGGCATCACGATCAAGTCGCAGACCGTCCGGCTCGACTATAAGGCGAAGGATGGCAACGCCTATGTTCTCAACCTGATGGACACGCCGGGGCACGTCGACTTCGCCTATGAGGTCAGCCGCAGCCTCGCCGCGTGCGAGGGTGCGCTGCTCGTCGTCGACGCGGCGCAGGGGGTCGAGGCGCAGACGCTGGCGAACGTCTACCAGTCGATCGAGCACGACCATGTCATCGTGCCGGTTATCAACAAGGTCGACCTGCCCGCCGCCGAGCCCGAGCGCGTCAAGCAGCAGATCGAGGACGTCATCGGCATCTCGACCGACGACGCGGTGCTGACCAGCGCCAAGACCGGCATCGGCATCGACGACGTGCTCGATGCGATCGTCCGACTGATCCCACCCCCCAAGGGCGATCCCGCCGCGCCGTTGAAGGCGATGCTCGTCGATTCGTGGTACGACCCGTATCTCGGCGTCGTCATCCTCGTGCGCGTCATCGACGGGTCGTTGCGCAAGGGCCAGCAGATCGTCTTTATGGCCGAAGGCACCCAGCATCTCGTCGACCGCGTCGGCGTGTTCCGTCCGAAGATCGAGCTGCTCGACACGCTCGGGCCGGGCGAGATCGGCTTCATCACCGCGCAGATCAAGGAGGTCGCGCAGACCAACGTCGGCGACACGATCACCGACGCCAAGCGCCCCGCCGCGGTCGCGCTGCCGGGCTTCAAGACCGTCCAGCCGGTCGTGTTCTGCGGCCTGTTCCCGGTCGACGCGGCGGACTTCGAGAAATTGCGCGACAGCCTCGGGCGGCTGCGGTTGAACGACGCCAGCTTCAGTTTCGAGACCGAATCGTCGGCGGCGCTCGGCTTCGGCTTCCGCTGCGGATTCCTAGGGCTGCTCCACCTCGAGATCATCCAGGAGCGGCTGACGCGCGAATACGACCTCGACCTGATCACCACCGCGCCGTCGGTGGTCTACAAGATGCTGATCCGCGACGGCAGCATGGTCGAGCTGCACAACCCGTCGGACATGCCCGACCCGAGTACGATCGAACTGATCGAGGAGCCGTGGATCGAGGCGACGATCTTTACCCCCGACGAATATCTCGGCTCGATCCTCAAGCTCTGCCAGGACCGGCGCGGCATCCAGACCAACCTGACCTATGTCGGCGGACGCGCGCAGGTCGTCTACGAGCTGCCGCTCAACGAGGTGGTGTTCGACTTCTACGACCGGCTGAAGTCGATCAGCCGCGGCTATGCCAGCTTCGACTATCACCAGATCGGCTACCGCGAGGGCGACCTCGTCAAGATGACGATCATGGTTAACGCCGAGCCGGTCGACGCGCTCAGCATGATCGTCCACCGCGACGCCGCCGAATCGCGCGGCCGCCACATGTGCGAGCGGATGAAGGACCTGATCCCGCGGCATTTGTTCAAGATTCCCGTCCAGGCGGCAATCGGCGGCAAGGTCATCGCCCGCGAGACGATCGCCGCGATGCGCAAGGACGTGACGGCGAAATGCTACGGCGGCGACATCAGCCGCAAGAAGAAGCTTCTCGACAAGCAGAAAGAGGGGAAGAAGCGGATGCGCCAATATGGTTCGGTCGACATCCCGCAGGAGGCGTTCATCGCGGCGCTGCGGATGGGCGACGCGAACTGAGGTGTCTGTGAAGGCGCGGCAGGGTTAAGACTGCCCGGGCGCGGGGGAAGACGCCGGGGCGGATTTCAGGAACTGGGCGAATGCCGCTGCCGCGGCATCGTCGTTGGCGCGGGCGAAGGCGGCCACGAGCGCGTCGGTCGCGGCGCGTCCGGCGGCGCTCGAATAATAGACACCCAATGCCGCGACGTCGGCCGCCGGCAGCGCCTCGAGCGCGGCGACATTGTCGGCGAGCGCCTGCTCGCGCGCCTGGCGGACGCCGGGAAAGGTTTCGTCGCTATCGGCGCCCGCGCGTGACACCCGGACGAGTTCCGCCACGGTCTCGGGTAAATGCGCGGCGGTATACGCTGCCACCTGCGGCGGCACAGGCCGCTTGAAGCCGTTCAGTATATAAGCGGCACGATACGCCGCGACCCCGGCTTCGGCGCGGAGCCGCGTATCGGGGAGCATCGGCGCGAGTTGCGCGATTGCAGGCGGGGGTGGCGCCGTCCGCGTCGCTGAATGTCCTGAACGCGCGGCGGCAGCGGCGTGGAGCCTTTGGAGTGCGCCGCGCACGGGTTCGGTGACAGGCGCGGCGTCGTTCGCAGGAAGCGTTGCCCGCAGCGCCGTTTCGAGGCGGACGGGCGTGTATACGTCGATGACCGCGCTGCGATATGCTTCGACCAACGCCGGTGGGAGCGAACGTCCCTCGGCTCGCTCGACGAACGCGCGTCCGATGGCGACCTGCTGCGGCAGCGCCGCGAATCGCGGGGCGAGTTCGGCGAGATCGCTCACTTCGGCTATCCCGGGCGCCCGCGACGGTGCGCCCGCCTGACCACAGCTTTGCGTGGCGAGCGCCAGAGCGAGCCAGAGGACGACAGCGCGTCGTCGAGTGCCACGACGCATGCGCGGACCAAGCATTTAGCTTCTAACTTCCATCGTCGATAACGGCCGAACCTGCTGCGCCAAGGCATCGATCTGGGTTTCGGCTCGCGCCACCTCGGCAAGTTTCTCTGGGCCCGAGACGTCGCCAAACATCAGGAAACCGGACTTGTTAAAGAACGGCCGATGGAACACCGCATTGTGCAGCTCGTCGATGCGGTCGCGAATGACCCCGGCGAGCCGTTCGACGCCGACGGTCTGACCGGCGCCGGTCGTCGGGGGCTTCGGACGCGGATAGTCGGGCGCCGACGGCAGTTGCGGGATCGGCCGCGCGGTCGGCATCCGCCGCTCACCACCGTAATACGCCGGCCAGTCGAGCAGCTGGTCGGAATCGAGAACGGCTTTCAGGTAGAAACACAGCTCGATCTTCTTTGACAGCATGTTGGAATCGACGCTGCTCGTCGGCGGCTTGCAGATCGGCGCGGCGAGCAACGCGGCGAACGCCTTCGCCTTCGTCGCTTCGGGCAGGCTTTTCTCGCCGTCGATCCGTTCGGCTGCCTCGATCGCCGCCAGCTTGTGCTTGGTCAGCAGCGATTCGAGCTCGATGTGCTTGATCAGCGGGTTGCTCGACTTAATGTCGGTGCCCGCCTGTAGCGCCTTGGTCAGATCGGTCTTGATCTCGGTCCCGATCTTGTCCTTGATGCCGTCGAGCGTCTTGCCGAGCGCGAACATCAACGTCTTGTTCTCGGCCGCAACCGCCATCGCGTTGAACGTCCGCACGAGATTGCGATCGCAGACGAAATTAAGCGCGGCGTTGCCGGCGATGATCCGGAACGACGTCTGTGCAACTGTCGCCATCAGGATCGATCCGGTGACGATCGACGCCACCGAAACGAAGAGTTCAGCGCGCGCCTTGTCGGCCTCGGCCTGTGCCGCGATCGTTTTGGTGTAACCGTCGAAGGCGTCGGTGTAGGCGGTGATGTACGGCCAGGTGACGTGGATGTGCCATCGGTCGAGTCCGTCGCCCACTCGGTTGCGCAGATCCTGAACGCGCGCGCTCATCGTCGATACTCCTGTAAGCCACTGTATACGGTAACGCCGTGACGGTCGTCCCGGCTCCGTGACATTTCCGATTTTGCGCGGATCGTAGCGGTCGTGGGTCGGTGCCACGACGGCGTAGCCAGGCACCCCGCGACCAAACCACCCCCCCGAGAACCACCCCCTTGCGCTCCGCCACATCCGGGATGACATTGTGGAGGCAGGCGGCGCTGCCCCTCAGCGCCCGCCCCGGGAGATTTCCATGCCCGCCTTTACCCGCGAACTCGAACATACGCTGCACAATGCCCTCGCCGAGGCGAGCCGCCGTCATCACGAATACGCCACGCTCGAGCATCTGCTGCTCGCGCTCGCCGCCGACAGTCACGCCGTCGCGGTAATGAAGGCGTGCTCGGTCGACGTCGAGGAACTGGCTTCGAACGTCACCAAATATCTCGACACCGAACTCAACGCCCTGAAGGCGGATGCGTCGGTCGACCCGTCGCCGACCGCGGGGTTCCAGCGCGTCGTCCAGCGCGCGATCCTCCACGTCCAGTCGTCGGGCCGCGAGGAGGTTACCGGGGCCAACGTCCTCGTCGCACTGTTCTCCGAGCGCGAGAGCCACGCGGTATTCTTCCTCCAGCAGCAGGACATGACCCGCCTC
>CAXTPH010000046.1:0-12678 GCA_964245955.1 uncultured Sphingomonadaceae bacterium
CGGGCGGACGCGGACGACCGCGCCGGGCACGAGCGGGTGCTGACCGACCACGAGCACGTCGATCGGATCGCCGTCGGCCGACAGCGTGTGCGGAACGAAGCCGTAGTTGCCCGGATAGAACATCGCGGTGTGGAGGAAGCGGTCGACGAACAGCGCGCCGCTTTCCTTGTCCATCTCGTACTTCACCGGCTCGCCGCCCATCGGCACCTCGATGATGACGTTGATGTCGTACGGCGGGGCGCGACCGATCGCGATCTTCGAGATATCCATGGGGTTAGCGTTCCTGGCTGATTGACGCGCCGCCATAGCGTGCCGACATGGCATTTGTCACCGTCCACAGGAAAATCGCCTCATGCACGATCCCGTCGTCATCCTGTCATACGCCCGCACCCCGATGGGTGGGTTTCAAGGCGCGTTGAGCGGGGTCAGCGCGACCGCGCTCGGCAGCACCGCGGTCCGCGCCGCGGTCGAGCGGGCCGGCGTCGACGGCAGCACCGTCGACCAGATCGTCATGGGCTGCGTCCTGCCCGCCGGGCTCGGCCAGGCGCCGGCGCGGCAGGCGGCGATCGGCGCGGGACTGCCGCTGGGCGTCACCGCGACGACGGTCAACAAGATGTGCGGCAGCGGCATGCAGGCGGCGATCATGGCGCACGACGCGCTCGCCAGCGGCTCGGCAGACATCGTTGTTGCTGGCGGCATGGAGAGCATGTCGAACGCGCCCTACCTGCTGACCAAGCATCGCGCCGGCGCGCGCATTGGGCACGATACGGTCAAGGACTCGATGTATCTCGACGGGCTCGAGGACGCCTACGACCCCGGCAAGCTGATGGGATCGTTCGCCGAAGACAGCGCCCGCGACTATCAGTTCACCCGCGTCGAGCAGGACGACTATGCGCTCGAATCGCTGCGGCGGGCGACCGCCGCGATCGAGGCGGGTGCGTTCGCCGGCGAGATCGTCGCGGTCAGCGTGCCCGGGCGTGGCGGCCCGGTGACGGTCGACACCGACGAGCAGCCCGGCAAGGCGCAACCGGCGAAGATCCCGACGCTCAGGCCCGCGTTCAGCAAGGACGGCACGATCACCGCGGCGAACGCCTCGTCGATCTCCGACGGCGCGGCGGCGCTGGTGCTGACACGCGAGAGCGTCGCCATCGCGCACGGCCTGACGCCACTCGCCCGGATCGTCGCCCATGCGGCGCACGCGCACGAACCCGGCAAGTTCACCACCGCGCCGGTGCCCGCAATCCAGAAGGTGCTCGACAAAGCGGGCTGGTCGGTCGCCGACGTCGACCTGTTCGAGGTCAACGAGGCGTTCGCCGTCGTCGCGATGATCGCGATGCGCGACCTCGGCATTCCGCGCGACAAGCTCAACGTCCACGGCGGCGCAACCGCGCTCGGGCACCCGATCGGCGCGTCGGGCGCGCGGATCATCGCGACGCTGATCGCGGCGCTGCAGCGGACGGGGGGCCGCAAGGGCGTCGCCGCGCTGTGCATCGGCGGCGGCGAGGCGACGGCGGTGGCGGTCGAGCTTATTTGAGCCCGTCGACCGCCGCGAGCACCGCCGCCACCGTCGGGCGGACCTTGTAGCCGTCCTCGGCGAGCTTGGCGCGGACGACGCCCTTGGAGTCGAGCACGAAGATCGCAGGCTTGGGCACGCCATAGGCGAAGCTGTCGGGGGCGTATTGCGGGTCGCGCAGCTGCCACGCGTCGATCGTCTTCGAGCCGGGATCGGACAGGAAGGTCAGCGTCACCCCCTCCTTCGCGGCAAACGCCGCCTGCGTCTCCGGCGGGTCGTAGCTGATCGCCGCGAGCCGGTAGCCGCGCTGCGCCAGCGGAGCGGTCGCCGTCGTGAAGTCGATCATCTGGTGCTGGCAATACGGGCACCATTTGACCGAGCGGAAGAAGATCAGCACCGTTCCCTTGGTGCCGCGGATCGAACCGAGCGAGGCGGTCTTGCCCGCGGTATCGGTCACCGTGGCCGCGAGCGCGGGGGCCTTGCTGCCGACCGCCGGGCCGATGTCGATGCCGGCGGATGCGGGCAGGGCGGCGAGCGCCGCGACGATCGCGGCGACGGGGGTGAGGAAGCGCATCGACGGTCTCCGGGCGTCGCCGGCACGGCAACCCTCATCGTTCGCGCTGGCGGTCCCGTCGGTTACAGCGCCGGACGCCGCGCGAAGAGCCAGTCGAGATATGCCGCGAGCCGGACGCCGCCCTGTTCGAGACGGAGGTCGCGCGCCGGCGTCCACGCGTAGATGTAATCGAAGCCGAGCTTGACCGGCTCGCCGGGCTTCTCCGGCGGTGCGGGGTAGATGCGGTCGCGGAGCGCGGCCGACTCGGCGATCCAGACGAGCGGGTCGGCAGTGCGCCATGCCGTGCGGTCGGCCGGGGTGATCCGCGCGCCGAGCCAGCGCGCCATCTCCGAATACGACAGCTGTTCCTGGTCGATCAGCCCCGAGTCCCACACCGCGTGGAGGTTGGTCGCCTCGCGCTGGAACGTGACCTTGACGTCATTCCCGCCCTTGTCGGTGCCGTTGCCGGCGTGGAACGGCTGATGCAGGTCGCCGACGATGTGGATGATGAAGCGTAGCGCCAGCTGCCGGTCGGCGAGCGGGGCGTGAGCATCGCGGACGGTCGCGGCGAAGCGCTTGAGCGCGGTGACGGCATCGCCTTCGGGCGGGGCCCCGACCTCGGCATAGGTCTTGCCCGGGGGCACGGTGACGTAATGGAACGGCCCTGCCTCCTTCTGCCAGAAGGCGTCGGGGTTCGACCGTTCGAAATCGGGCCACGTCGACGCTTCGGCGATGCTTTCGACCCCGAGGATCGCGCGGACGCCGCTTCTCGCGCGGTGACCGACCATCCGGTCGGCGAGCGCGCCGATGACGCGGTGCCCGGTCTTGCCCCACGCGAGCGCGGGAGCGGGCAGGAGGGTGATCGCAAGGGCAAGCAAAATACGCATATCGCCCCCGATGCGCCCGTCGCGTTGCGGTTTCAAGACGGCCAGCGCGGCCGCCACCGGCGCCGGTCGGCCAGGATCTCGTGCGCGGCATTGTGCCCAGGGGCGCCGGTGACGCGCCGCCGGGGTGACTCCCGGCGCCGCACAAGTAGAGTCCGCGGACCGGCGCGCGGTAGCTGGCGTGGCCCAGCACCGGCCGCGCCGCCCACAGCTGGTCGAGCCCCATGCTGCCGTGGAAGATGTCGCCGCCGGTCAGCCCGAATTTGCGTTCGAGGTCGAGCGGCGACAGCGCGGTCATGCCGACGATGCTGTCGCGGAAGTTCGGCGCGGCGGCGGTGACAGTGTCGATGATGCAGTCGGCGGCGGCGGCGCGCTCGTCGTGCCAGCTCCGCCCCTCCGGCAGCCGGTACGCGAACTGCTGCGCGAACAGGCTGGCGACGTGCATCCCCGGCGGGGCGAGGGTCGCGTCGACCGTCGACGGGATCGTCATCTCGACGACCGGCGCGCGCGACCAGCCGTGCGCGCGGGCGTCGGTGTAGGCGCGGTCCATATAGTCGAGGCTCGGCGCGATGATGATGCCGCTGCGGTGGTGCTCGCCGTCGCCGGGGAGCGCGGTAAAGTCGGGGAGTGCGCTAAGCGCGACGTTCATCCGGAAGCTGCCCGAGCCGTAGCGCGTGCCCGCGATCCGGCGGCGGAAGGCGGGGGTCAGGTCGGCGGGGTCGACGAGCCGTTCGAACAACAGCTTCGGCGTGACGTTGGCGACGACGACCCGCGCCGCGATCTCCTCGCCCGACACGAGCCGGATGCCGGTCGCGCGACCGTCGCGCGTCAACACCCGCGCAACCGGGGCGTCGAGCGCAATCTCGACGCCGCCGCCTTCGCACGCCGCCGCCATCGCCTGCGTGATCGCCCCCATCCCGCCGACCGCGTGTCCCCATGCGCCCTTGACGCCGTTGACCTCGCCGAAGACGTGGTGGAGCAGGACGTACGCCGAGCCCGGCGTGTCGGGGCTCGCGTAGTTGCCGACGACCGCGTCGAAGCCGAACGCCGCCTTGACCAACTCGCTCTCGAACCAGCCGTCGAGGAACTGCCGCGCGCTCTGGGTGAACAGCGCGAGGACGTCGCGCTGCGCCTCGATCCCCAGCCGCGCCGCGCCGCGCCCCTGTGCGGCGAGGCCGAGCAGCGCGCGGACCCCGCCGCCCGCGTTCGGCGGGGTCTTGAGCGCGAGGTCGCGCAGCACATCGGCGACGGTTTCGAGCGCAGCGTGATAGGCCGGCAGCGCAGCGGCGTCGGCGGCCGAGAAGCGCGCGAATTCCGCCTGCGTCTTCGCCAGCCCGCCGCCGACCTTGAGATAGCCGCCCCCCGGCAGCGGCAGGAAGTTGGCGAGGTCGCGCGAGATCACCCGATAGCCGTGCGCGGCGAGGTTCATGTCGGCGACGATCTTCGGGCGGAGCAGGCTGACGGTGTAGCTCGCGACCGAATTGCGGAAGCCGGGGGCGAACTCCTCGGTCACCGCCGCGCCGCCGACGACCCCGCGCGCCTCGACGACGCGGACCTTGAGCCCCGCGCGGGCGAGGTAGAAGGCGGCAACGAGACCGTTGTGGCCGCCGCCGATGATGACGGCATCGAACATAAGGTTCCCTAACGCAAACCGTCATCCCCGCGTAGGCGGGGACCCATAACCCCGATCGGTTGTGATTATGGGTCCCCGCCTGCGCGGGGATGACGGCACGTTGCGGAGGCGATGACGGGGTAGGTGTTGACCCCCACGCTGCGCCTTCGTACCCCCTCCCGATGACGACCCCGCGCACCCTCTACGCCAAGATCTGGGACGACCATGTCGTCGAGCGACGCGACGACGGCACCGCGCTCGTCTGGATCGACCGCCACCTGATCCACGAGGTGACGACGCCGCAGGCGTTCGAGGGGCTCCGGCTCGCGGGGCGCCGGCTTCACCGGCCCGACCTGACGCTCGCGGTGCCCGATCACAACGTCCCGACAAAGCATCGCTTCGAGCCGATCGCCGATCCGGAGTCGGCGTTGCAGGTGGCGACGCTCGAAGCCAATTGCGCCGAGTTCGGGGTCGAGCTGATCGAACTGAATGCCGCGGCGCAGGGCATCGTCCACGTCATCGGCCCCGAACAGGGGTTCACCCTGCCCGGCACGACGCTCGTCTGCGGCGACAGCCACACCGCGACCCACGGCGCGCTCGGCGCGCTGGCGTTCGGCATCGGCACGAGCGAGGTCGAGCATGTCTTCGCGACGCAGACGCTGCTGCTGCGCCGGTCGAGCGCGATGGAGGTCCGCGTCACTGGCACGCTCGGCTTCTCGATCTCGGCAAAGGACGTCGCGCTCGCGATCGTCGGCGCGCTCGGCACCGCCGGGGGGACGGGGTCGGTGATCGAATATACCGGCGACGTCATCGACGCCTTGAGCATCGAGGGCCGGATGACGGTGTGCAACATGGCGATCGAGGCGGGCGCGCGCGCCGGGCTCGTCGCCCCCGACGCCAAGACGTTTGACTATCTGAAGGGCCGTCCGCGCAGCCCGACGGGTGCAGCATGGGACGCGGCGGTCGCCTATTGGCGGACGTTGCCGACCGATCCGGGCGCGACCTACGACCGCGTCGTGACGATCGACGGCGGCGCGATCGCACCATTGGTGACGTGGGGCACCTCGCCCGAAGACGTCGTCGCCATCACCGGCACGGTGCCGTCGCCCGACAGCTTCGCCGACCCGAACAAGCGCGTCGCGGCGGCAAAGTCGCTCGACTACATGGGCCTCGCGCCCGGCACCCGGCTCGCGGACGTGGCAATCGAGAACATCTTCATCGGCAGCTGCACCAACAGCCGGATCGAGGACCTGCGCGCCGCCGCCGCGGTCGCGAAGGGACGCCACGTCGCCAGCGGCATTCGCCAGGCGCTCGTCGTGCCGGGGTCGGGGCTGGTCAAGCTCCAGGCCGAGGCCGAGGGACTCGATCGCATCTTCATCGAGGCCGGGTTCGACTGGCGCGCGCCGGGATGCTCGATGTGCCTCGGCATGAACCCCGACAAGGTGCCGGCGGGCGAACGGTGCGCCTCGACGAGCAACCGCAACTTCGTCGGCCGCCAGGGCCCGGGAGCGCGCACCCACCTGCTCAGCCCGGCAATGGCGGCGGCGGCGGCGGTCACCGGGCGGCTGACCGACGTGCGCGATTTGATGATGTAAAGGGCTACGGGTTCGTGGCGGCCTTTAGCGCTGCGATTTCCGCTCGGAGTTCCGCGTTCTCGACGCTCAGCCGCATCGCCGCACTTTGCACCGCATCGCGCTGGGCTTCGACCCGTGCGAGGAGGCGAGCGACTTCGGCGAGTTCGTCGCGCTGATCCTGAACGTCGGCGAGCGCGCGGTACAGGCTCCGGATTTCGCGCTTGCTGCGGGTTTCGAGGAGATCGCCGAGTTTTTTCTTGCCGATGACCTCCGCCACCCAGACGACGACGGCCGACAGGCTCATCTGGTCGTTGCGGGCAGCTCGATCCCCAGGGCCGCGAGCCGCCGGTCACCTTCTTCGACGCTGGCGCGCAGCCGAGCCACCAGGCTCCGGCGTTCGCGCTGCTCGGCCTTCAGCGAGTCGACCAAGTCGAAGAACAGGTCGGTGGCTGCGGCCGCAGTCGGGGTCGTGTCGACCTGCTCGGTTCCGACCGTGGTCCGTCGTTCCGCCCTCGTCGCCATGGCTGCCTCCTGCAATCCTCCGCCAATATAGGCGCGAAATCAGACCGCCGCCAGCGCTTGCGCGAAGTCGGCGATCAGGTCGTCGGGGTGCTCGACGCCGATCGAGACGCGGACGAGGTTGTCGGTGATGCCGAGTTCGGCCTTGCGCGCCGGGGCGACCGACAAATGCGTCATCGCCGCCGGGTGCGAGGCGAGGCTTTCGGTCCCGCCGAGACTGACCGCGAGCTTGACCAGCTTGAGATGGTCGAGCAGCTGGAACGCCTCGGCCTCGCCTCCCTTGACGATCACCGAGAAGGTCGATCCCGCGCCGAGGCAGTGGCGCGTGTAGATGTCGTGCTGGCGGCTGCCGGGCTCGAGGAAGCCGAGATAGCCGACGCGCTCGACCTTGGGGTGATCGCGCAGGAAGTCGCAGACCAGTTTGGCGTTGGTCCCGGCGCGATCCATCCGCAGTTCGAGCGTCTCGAGGCTGCGCAGCAGCATCCACGCGGTGTGCGGGTCGGTGATCGTGCCGATGGTGTTGCGCGTCATCCGCACCGGGTTGATCGCGGCCTTCGAACCGAGGACGCCGCCGGCGACGAGATCGCTGTGCCCGCCGACATATTTGGTCAGGCTGTAGATGACGAGGTCGGCGCCCTGCTTCAGCGGCTGCGCCCAGAGCGGACCGAGGAAGGTATTGTCGATGATGATCGGCGGCAGGTCGTCGGCGCCGCCGAGCACCGCGCCGCGCGCGTCGCGCACCGCCTCGACGTCGACCAGCGCGTTGGTCGGGTTCGCCGGGCTTTCGAGGTAGATCGCCGCGATCCGACCACGCGCCTTGGCTTCGGCGAGCTTGGCCTCGATCTCGGGCTGGGTCGCGCCGGCGGGGAAGTCGAGGAAGGTCACGCCGAGCCGTCCGAGGATCCGCGCGATCAGCGTCTCGGTTGCGGCATAGAGCGGCGCCGAATGGACGATGACGTCGCCGGGCTTGACCAGCGCGAGGAAGGTCGTCGCGATCGCCGACATCCCGCTCGAAAAGACCAGCGCGTCCTCGGCGTCCTCCCACAGCGCGAGCCGGTCCTCGAGGATTTCCTGGTTCGGCCCGTTGAAGCGCGAATAGACGAGGCCCTCGGCACCCCCCGGGCGGACCCCGGTGATGCCCTCGAAGAAGCGCTTGCCGTCGGCTGCGCTTTCGAAAACATAGGTCGAGGTCAGGAAGATCGGCGGCTTGAGCGACCCCTCCGACAGCGCCGGATCGAAGCCATAGCCCATCATCATCGTCGACGGATGGAGCTGGTGGTTGCCGATCGCGGTGAACTGGTGCGCGACGCTCCGCTTGCGTGCCAGCGAGGCGGGGACGCCGTCGGCTTCGGTCGGATCGGACATGGGGATACTCGCTTTTACCTAAGCCTTGCGGCCGAAACATAGGCGCGACCGCCGCCGGGTTAAAGCGCATCGCCGCTTTCGTGCACGCGACGGCTTTGCTACGCGGGGGGCCATGCACCCCTTCACCACCGTCACCGGCATCGCCGTCCCGTTCGGCGCGGCGAACGTCGACACCGACGTCATCATTCCGTCGCGGTTCCTCAAGACCGTGACGCGCGCCGGGCTCGGGGCGGGGGCGTTCGACACGATCCGCAACCAGGCGGGCAACGTCTTCGACTCAGCCCGCAACATCCGCGCGCCGATCCTCATCGCCGGTGACAATTTCGGCTGCGGGTCGAGCCGCGAGCATGCGCCGTGGGCGCTCATGGACATGGGGTTTCGCGTCGTCATCGCGCCGAGCTTCGCCGACATCTTCGCGGGCAATTCGTACAAGAACGGGCTGCTGCTCGTCGCCTTGCCGCAAGACCAGATCGACCGGCTGATGGCGGTCGCCGCCGACGCCGACATTACCGTCGACCTCGAAAACCAGGTGGTCACCACCGACTATCAAGACCGCTTCGCCTTCGCGGTCGATCCGTTCCGCAAGGCGGCGCTGCTCAGCGGGCAGGACGAGATCGGCCTGACGCTGACGATGGCCCCGGCGATCGCGGCGTATGAGGCGCGGCTCGCTGCCGCCCGTCCGTGGGTCGCGAACGCCGCCGGACGTTAGCTCGCCCGAAAAAATACTTATCGAAAGTGTAAGATTAGTTGCCAAGCGTGCATCCGCGTCCTAACCATGTCCGTTACTGTACCGTTATTGTTCGTGACGGGGGCGTTAGTCATGATCCAGCTGGCTTACCGGAGCAACTGCGTGTGCGACGATGGCTCCTCGACGCTGTTCGTCGAGATCGCCCGCATCCTCGAACGATCGCTGGTCAACAATAGCCGGCTGCAGATCACCGGCGCACTGACCGTGAGCAACGGTCGGTTCGTGCAGATCCTCGAAGGACCACGCGTCAACGTCGATGCCCTGTTCGCCCGCGTCGCGACCGATCCGCGCCATGCCGACGTCAGGGTCGTGGCGCGGCGAGATATCGACGCGCGATCGTTCGCCGCCTGGTCGATGGCCTATGTCGGGCGCGGCGACGGCAACAGGATCATGGAAATGATCGCCGAGGGTTGCCCCTCCGAAGCGGCGTATCGCGCGGCGGTCGAGCAGGTCGCGAGCTGCGTCTGCTGACGCGCGGCTGAAGCGGTTGCTTGGCGATCCCCGGCCGGGTCGGCTACGGGGGGTGATGACCAAGACCCTGCTCCTCCTGCCCGGCGACGGGATCGGCCCCGAAGTCACGGCACAGGCGGTGCGCATCGTCGACCGGCTCAACGCGCGGCACGGTCTCGACGTCACGACCGCGACCGCGCGCTTCGGCGGTGCGGCGATCGACGCCGACGGCGTGCCGCTGACGCCCGAGACGCTCGCGGCGGCGAAGGGCTCGCATGCGGTGTTGATGGGCGCGGTCGGCGGCCCGCAATGGGCGAAGCAATCGTACGACACGCGCCCCGAGGCCGGCCTGCTCGCGCTCCGTGCCGGCATGAACGTCTTCGCCAACCTGCGCCCGGCGAAATGCTTCGCCGCGCTCGCCGACGCGTCGAGCCTCAAGCGCGAGATCGTCGAGGGGCTCGATATCTTGTTCGTCCGCGAACTGACCGGCGGCGTCTATTTCGGCGAGCCGCGCGGGGTCGAAGACCTTGGGCAGGGCGAGCGGCGCGGGGTCAACACCCACGTCTATTCGTCGAGCGAAATCCGCCGCGTCGCGCGCGTCGCCTTCGATCTTGCTTCGACGCGCACCCGAAGGGTGGCCTCGGCCGACAAGGCGAACGTGATGGAGGCGGGGCTGTTGTGGCGCGAGGAAGTACAGGCGCTGCGCGACGCCGAATACCCGCTCATCGAATTGACCCACATCCTCGCCGACAACGCCGCGATGCAGCTCGTCAAGGCCCCGCGCCAGTTCGACGTCATCCTGACCGACAATTTGTTCGGCGACATCCTGTCCGACGCGGCGGCGATGCTGACCGGCTCGCTCGGCATGCTGCCGTCGGCGGCGCTGGGCGAAGCGGGGACACCCGGCCTGTACGAGCCGATCCACGGCAGCGCCCCCGACATCGCCGGGAAGGGCGTGGCCAACCCCTGCGCGTCGATCCTCAGCCTCGCGATGGCGCTGCGGTACAGCCTCGATCGCGCCGATCTGGCCGACGCGGTCGAGGCGGCGGTCAGCGCCGCGCTCGACGGGGGCGCGCGGACGCGCGACCTCGGGGGAATGCTCGGGACGGCGGCGATGGCGGACGCGGTGCTCGTGCACCTCTAGTCGGTTGCCGAGCCGTCCGCGCGTCGCTAAGTCGCCCCTGAAACAAAGTCGTCATCCCCGCGAAGGCGGGGACCCATAACCCCGATCGGTTGTGATTATGGGTCCCCGCCTTCGCGGGGATGACGGTAGAGCGAAAGAGAAGATCATGGCCTATAACGTCGCCGTCGTCGGCGCGACCGGGAGCGTCGGGCGCGAGATGCTCAACATCCTCGCCGAGCGGCAATTCCCGATCAACGAGATCGCCGCGCTCGCCAGCGCGCGGAGCCAGGGCGACGTCATCGACTTCGGCGAGGACGGGCGGACGCTCAAGGTCCAGAACCTCGAGCATTTCGACTTCGCCGGCATGGACATCGCGCTGTTCGCTGCGGGCTCGGACGCCGCCCGGCAATATGCGCCGGTCGCGGCCGCCGCCGGCTGCGTCGTCATCGACAACTCGTCGCTGTATCGGATGGAGCGCGACGTCCCGCTGATCGTCCCCGAGGTCAATCCGCACGCGATCGACGGCTACGCCAAGCGGAACATCATCGCCAACCCGAACTGCTCGACCGCGCAGATGGTCGTCGCGCTCCAGCCGCTGCACGCGGCGGCGACGATCAAGCGCGTCGTCGTCGCGACCTATCAGTCGGTTTCGGGCGCGGGCAAGGCGGGGATGGACGAGCTTTTCGAGCAGACCCGCGCGGTGTTCGTCGGCGACCCGAAGGAGCACAAGAAGTTCACCAAGCAGATCGCGTTCAACGTCATCCCGCACATCGACGTCTTCATGCCCGACGGCCAGACCAGGGAAGAGTGGAAGATGGTCGCCGAGACCGCGAAGATCATGGGGCAGGACATCAAGGTCGCCGCGACCTGCGTTCGCGTGCCGGTGTTCGTCGGCCATTCGGAAGCGATCTCGATCGAGTTCGAACGACCGCTGTCGGCGGCGCAGGCGCAGGCGATCCTGCGCGAGGCGCCCGGCGTGATGCTCGTCGATAAGCGCGAGGACGGCGGCTATATCACCCCGCTCGAATGCGTCGGCGAATACGCGACCTATGTCAGCCGGGTGCGCAAGGACCCGACCGTCGAACACGGCCTGCAACTGTGGTGCGTGTCGGACAATCTGCGCAAGGGCGCGGCCTTGAACGCGGTCCAGATCGCCGAGCTGCTCGGCCGGCGGCACCTGAAGAAAGCCGCATAGGGCAACGCGCCGCGACGGCAACCGCCGCGCGATGCCGCGGTGCACCATATTAATTCGCGTATGCAATGAATAATCTTGCCAAGGGCTTGGCCCCTTTTGGCGCGTAAGACGTTTTGGTGACGACCTCAACAGGGGGCAGCGGCGAGTACGTCGCATGAGGTCGTCTCCGTGTGCCGGCGCGTTTTCACCGGCAGTAGCGCAAGAGGTTCCCCTCCCCATGATCAAATCATTTTTCGCCGCGGTTGCGGCGTTGGCCGCCGCGTCGGCATTTTCGGTGCCCGCAGCGGCGCAGACCGGATCGGTCGTTTCGGACGCGACGCCGTTCAACGGCCCGTTCATCGGCATCCAGGGCGGTTGGCAGCAGGACCAGCAGCGGCTGGCGGTCGCCAACTCGACGGGCCTGTATTCGGCCCGCGATCGCACCTCGGGCTTCGGCTACGGCGGCCAGATCGGCTACGACTACCGGCTCAACCCGTACGCCGTCCTCGGCGTCGAAGCGAGCGCGACCGGGCGGACCGGCAACGGCCGCTCGTATGACGGCTACGGCGACGTCTATGACCTGCGCGTCGGACGAACGTTCAACGCCACCGCGCGGCTCGGTTACCTGATCCGCCCCGACAGCCTGGTCTACGTCCGCGGCGGCTATTCGAACGCGCGCTTCGATACCAACAATGGTTTCGGTAACGACGCCGAGAACCGCGACGGCTACACCGTCGGTGTCGGCTACGAGCAGGCGATCGCGCGCGCGGTGTCGGCACGAGTCGAATATAACTACTCGGAATATGGCAACCGCAACCTGTACGATGCCGCCTTCAACAACCAGGGCAGCGTCGCCAGCCAGTACCGCCGCAACGCGGTGACGGCGGGGCTCAACTTCCACTTCTAGGGTGGATGCGCCGGGGCGGGTGATCCCCGCCCCGGATTGCCGCTCGGCTGCGGTGGCGCTACCGTTCGGCCATGGACCCGATCACGCACGTTACCGGCGGCTGTCAGTGCGGCGCGGTCCGCTATGCCGCCGCGGCGGTCGACCCGAACGGCTATTGGTGCCACTGCCGGATGTGCCAGCGCGCGGCCGGCAACGTCGCCGCGGCGTTCGTCAACGCGCTCAAGGCCGACGTCGTCTGGACGGCCGGCACGCCGAC
>CAXTPH010000047.1:0-12554 GCA_964245955.1 uncultured Sphingomonadaceae bacterium
AATCTGCGCGTGCCCGACCGGGTCATCGCCTCGCCGGTGCTGGGCGTCGCCGGCACGCTGACGACGCCCGGCGAACTGATCTTCAACCCGCTCGGCTTCAACCCGCGCGAAGGCACCCGCGAGGACGACTTCGGGATCACCGGTGGCGTCAGGGGCGAGCTCGGCGGCGGCTTCCACTTCGACCTGAGCACGACCTACGGCGACGACAAGAACAGCATCTCGACGATCGATTCGGCGAACCGTTCGCTGTTCGTCGATACGCACTTCACGCCGAACAATTTCTACGACGGTTTCTTCCGCGCGACCGAGTGGACGACCAACCTCGACCTGACCAAGGAATACGACGTCGGCATGGCGACTCCGCTGACGATCGCCGCCGGTGCCGAATACCGGCGCAACTCGTATCAGATCGGTTCGGGCGATCCGGGGTCGATCTACAAGGAAGGCGGCCAGTCGTACCCGGGCTTCCGTCCGTCCGACGCCGGCATCCACGACCGCAAGAACTACGCGATCTACGGCGACCTGTCGGTCTCACCGGTCGAGAAGCTCAAGCTCGACGGCGCGGTCCGGTACGAACATTACACCGACTTCGGCAGCACCGTGACCGGCAAGGGCACCGCGCGCTACGACTTCTCCGATGGCTTCGCGCTGCGCGGCACGGTGTCGAACGGCTTCCGCGCCCCGACGCTCGCCGAGGAATATTACTCGGCGACCAACGTCTCGCCGACCTCGGCGATCGTCCAGCTGCCGGCGAACTCGGCCGCGGCGAAGCTGCTCGGCTTCAACAACCTGCGCCCCGAGAAGTCGACCAACTTCAGCTTCGGGACGGTCATCCGTCCGGCGCCGAAGCTAACCTTCACCGTCGATGCGTACCAGATCCGCATCCGCGACCGCATCCTCGGTTCGGGCACGGTGTTCGGCTCGGGCGGCGCGACCAACTTCCCGGTCGTGACGCAGGCGATCATCGCCAACGGCAACGTCCTCGACCCGACGGTCACGCAGACCGGCATCAGCGTCTTCACCAACGGCGGCACGACCCGCACCCGCGGTATCGACGTCGTCGCCAGCTATGCCAGCGACTTCGACAGCTACGGCACCGTCAACTGGACGATCTCGGGCAACTACAACGAGACCAAGGTCACCGCGATCGGCGCGGCCCCGGCCAAGCTCGGCGGCATCGCGCTGTTCGATGCGACCGCGAAGAGCCTGCTCGAGAACGGTTCGCCGAAGGTCAAGATCGTCGGCTCGGCGTTCTGGTCGCTCGGCAACATCTCGGCGACGGTGCGCGAGACGTTCTTCGGAACGACGTCGGAACTGCTCAGCCCCGACGGCGGTAAATATTATCTCAACCACGTCGGACCGGCCTTCATCACCGACCTCGAAGTCAATGGCAAGGTGACGAAGTCGATCCAGCTCAGCGTCGGCGCCAACAACCTGTTCAACAAGAAGGCGCCGACCGTCGTGCTCGTCCCCAACGGAACCAACCGGCCGACGATCTCGAGCGGCGGCAACGTCTTCGACGCGCCGCTCGGCATCACGCCGTACGGCACCAACGGCGGATATTACTATGCCCGCCTGAACTTCGCATTCTAGGATGAGCTCGGGCACCGGCGCGCTGCCGGTGCTCCTTCGTCACACGTTCAGGGGAACAATCATGCGCCTTCTGCCGACCTCGCTGATCGCCGCCGCCATGCTCGCCGGTCTCGCGACCGCCGCCTCGGCGCAGGTGACGAAGTTCCCGACGACGCCGCCGGGCCGCATTCTTCAGGGCGCGTCGGTCGGCCCGAACTCCGAACTGATGTTCCTGTCGGGTCAGCTCGCGTCACCGATCGATGCGTCGAAGCCGATGTCGCCGACGATGACGGTGGCCGACTTCGGCGACACCAAGACCCAGACGATCAGCACGCTCAACAAGATCAAGGCGGCACTCGCCGCGCACGGCTACACGATGGCCGACATCATCAAGATGGCGGTGTTCGTCGGCGCCGATCCGTCGAAGGGCGGCAAGATGGACTTCGCCGGAATGAACGAAGGCTTCGCCCAGTTCTTCGGGACAACCGAGAACCCCGGCACCGTCGCTCGCTCGGCGTTCCAGGTCGCCGCGCTCGCCGCACCATGGGGTCTGGTCGAGATCGAAGTCATCGCCGCGAAGTCCGCCGAGTAGGTCTCAGCGCGCCGCGATCGCCGCGGCGAAGGCATCCTCGAACATCGGCGCGGTCAGCCGCCCGGTGTTCGTGTTGTAGCGCGAGCAGTGATAGCTATCGACGAGCGTCACCCCGGTGTGGAGGCGGTGGACCGCGGCGTGCGCGAACGGCACCTTCGGCAGCTTGCCGCCGAGCGCCTTGACCGCCGATTGGTGCGCGATCGTGCCGAGAGCGAGGACGACCTTGAGATCGGGCAGCGCCGCGAGCTGCGCGGTCAGGAAGGGCCGGCAGGTGTGGATTTCCGCCGTGGTCGGCTTGTTCTCTGGCGGAACGCAGCGGACCGCGTTGCTGATGAACACGCCGTCGAGTTCCAGTTCATCGTCGGTCCGCGCGTCGAACGTTCCGCGCGACAGGCCGAACTTCGCGAGCGTGGCGTAGAGTAGCAGCCCGGCATGGTCGCCGGTGAACGGGCGGCCGGTGCGGTTGGCGCCGGTGACCCCGGGCGCGAGGCCGACGATGCAGAGCCACGCGCGGGCGTCGCCCCATCCCGGGACCGGGGCGTTCCACCAGTCGGGATGCGCGGCGCGATTCGTCGCGCGGTAGGCCGCGAGGCGGGGGCAGAGCGGACAGTCGTGCGGTGGCTCGGCTTGCGCCGGAGGCGGTGGGCCATCAGGGTTGGGTTCCATGGCCACGACCTGTAAGGCGGGGCGACCAATGCCCGCAACCATCCTCATCGCGCTTGGCGGCAACCGGCGGCATGGCCGCTATGGTGCTCCACGTGGCGTCGTTGAAGCGGCGATCGCGGCGCTCAGGACCGTGGGGCTGACCGTTCGCGCGCGCTCGACCATCCGCTCGACCAAGCCACTGGGTCCGAGCAAGCGCGCCTACGCGAACGCGATGGTCGCCGTCGAAACCGACCTGAACCCAGACCGCCTGCTGATTCTACTCAAAGACATCGAGCGCGCCTTTGGCCGGCGGAACGCGCGCCGGTGGGCCGCGCGCGTGCTCGATCTCGACATCATTGCCTCAGATGGCTTCGCGACACCGCAGTGGCGGCAGGCGCGGCGGGGGCTGATCGTCCCGCACCGCGCCGTCGCCGACCGCCGCTTCGTGCTCGATCCGCTGGTCGAGATCGCCCCCGGCTGGCGGCACCCGGTGCTGCACTTGACCGCACGCCAGTTGCGTGCGCGGCAACGCCGCCCTAAACCTCAGGCCGCTGGGAGCCCTTAGCTCAATCGGTAGAGCAACTGACTTTTAATCAGTAGGTCGCGGGTTCGAATCCCGCAGGGCTCACCAGCGTTTTCGATCCTACTTGTCGGGACGCACCAGCGTCGTCTCGGCCAGATGCTCGGCGATGAACCAGACCTGGGGTTCACCGGTGCGGATGATGTTCGACACGAGCAGGTCGTTCGTGCCGTCGTCACCCGACTCGTCGGCGGCGTCGGCGCCCTCGTGCGCGGCGCGGAGGATGATCTCATGCGCTTCGAGCAGACGCGACAGCTGCGTCGGCACGTCCTCGCGACCGCGCGGCGGGCGGGGGATGCGCGTCATCTCGGCGACATCGGCCGCCATCGCGATGCTGATCCCGCCGAGCGCCATGATCCGCTCGGCGATCATGTCGACGAGTTCGGCCTGCGCCTCGTAGTGCGTGTCGAGCAGCAGGTGGAGCTGGTAGAAGGTCGCCCCCGACATCTGCCAGTGATGCTTCTTGTACATGTCGCGCAGCGTCATCGTGTCCGCGAGCATCTGGTTCAGCGTCGCGACCGATTGCGCGCGGGCATTGCCCTCGAGCGCGATCGGCAGGTCCTTCAGCGTACCGAACGGCTGGATTTCGCGATATTCGACCTTGTATTGCGGCTGGGCTTCGCTCGTGACCGGCGCGGGGTTCATGGGTGTCGATTTCTTGGCCATGGTCGGCTCCTCGATGGGGGATGAATTCGTGACGAGCGAACGTTACGCCCCCCGCGGGGTTCCACGCTGTCCAGACATTCCGGGGCTGCAATGACCGATTTTCGACCGTTGATCCTCACCGCGCGACCCGATGCCGCGACGCTGGCGCGGTTCGAGGCGCTCCGCCGAACGCACTTCCCGCCCGCGCTCAATCGCGTGCCGGCGCATATCTCGCTGTTCCATCAACTGCCGGGGAGCGAGGTCGACGCCGTCGTCGCGCGGCTGAAGATGGCAGCGCGCGAGCATCCGGCACCCAAGATCGAGGTGACCGGGCTGCGCTCGCTCGGGCGCGGCGTCGCCCTCACGCTGCGCTCGGCGGGGCTCGCCGCGCTCCATGCCGACCTTGCCGAGGCGTGGGAGCCGTTGCTGATCCCTCAGGATCGCCACCGCTTCGCCGGGCACGTCACGGTCCAGAACAAGGTCACCCCGGAGGTGGCGCGGGCGACGCTGGCGAGCCTGACCGAAGACTTCGTGCCGTTTCGCTTCGACGTCGTCGGCATCGACATCTGGCGCTATCTCGACGGACCGTGGGAACCGGTGAAGACCGTCGCGCTGCGCCCCGGGCCATCGGCGTAACTTCGCATTTGTCAAACGCCCGCGCTCTTGGAATGAAGCGAGAATCCGGTCGGCGACCCCCGCGACCTGCGCCTTCCCCGACCGGTATAGCGCACCCGGGGGGGTGTAGGACAGCGCTTGCCCGCCGTCAGCGCAGCTTGGCGAGCTTGAGCGAATCCTCCTTCGCCCGCGCCTTGACCGACTCCTCGCTGCGCGTCAGCGCCTTGGCGATCGCGCGGACCGCCATCCCCTTCTCGGCGAAGCGGCGCAGCTTGGCGACCTCGTCGGAGGTCCATGCCTGTTTGTGACGAACGAAATCCTCGGCCATGGCGCGACAGTAGCGGACCGGCGCGCGACTGGCTATCACGGCGCATCATCCGATCCGAAGGCCCGCGCCATGACTGAAGATACCGCTGACACCGCCGCCGAAACCCCCGCCGCCGACGCCCCCGCGATCACCGACACGCCGCCCGACCGGCTGTCGAACAATCCGAACAGCCCGCATTATGACGCGGCGCTGCTCGAGCGCGGCATCGGCATCCGCTTCAAGGGTGTCGAGCGGACCAATGTCGACGAATATTGCGTCTCCGAAGGCTGGGTCCGCCTGACCGTCGCCGCGTCGAAGGACCGCTACGGCAACCCGATCACGATCAAGCAGCAGGGCGAGGTCGAACCGTATTTCCGGTCGTAGCGCCCGGCAACGCTGCCCCGGCGTGATAACGGGGAGCATCGCGCTGGCTCTGCTTCTCGCCGCCGCGCCCGCTCCCGACTCCGCGGTCCAGTTCGCCCGCCTTCCCGACGGGCGCAAGCTCGCCTTCCGCTGCACCGGCAGCGGCTCGCCGACGGTGATCCTTGAAGGCGGTTGGGCGGCGTCGTCGCTGGCGTGGAGCCGGGTCCAGCGGCTGGTCGCGCCGGGCGTCCGCGTCTGCAGTTACGACCGCGCCGGTCTCGGGCTTAGCGACCCCGGGCCCGATCCGCGCGACGGCGCGGCGATCGCGCGCGACCTCGACGAGGGCCTTCGTGCCGCCCGGATCGCCGGGCCGTTCGTCATGGTCGGCCATTCGGCCGGCGGGCTGTACGTCCGCGCCTTCGCCGACCGCCGCCCGGCCGACGTCGCCGGCATGGTCCTCGTCGACCCGAGCGTCGAATATCAGGACAAGCGCCTTGCCGCGGTCTATGGCCCCGGCGCGGGCAGCACCGCGCCGCTGCGCGACCGCGCCGCGCTGTGTCTCGCCGCGGCGAAAGCAGGTCGCCTGCCGTCGCCCGACCCGAAGCTGGTCCGGTGCGACGCCGCTGTGCCGGTCGCGACGTGGGCGACGCAGGTCGCCGAACTCGACAGCCTGTGGGGCGCGACGTCGGATGAGGTCGCTGGCGGTCGATCGAGCTACGGCGCGCTGCCACTGATCGTCCTCACCGCCGGCGACACCAACGCCGCGCTGCCCGACCCCGCCCGCCGCGTCGCCGATCGCGTCTGGGCCGGGTTGCACCAGGAACTCGCCGAGCATTCGACGATCGGCGTGCGGCGGACGGTCCCGGGGACGGGGCACCTGATCCCGAAAGACCGGCCCGATGCTGTGGCGGAGGCGATTGCCGAGGTGGTGAAGGCGGCGAGGGGCGGGACGAGTTGACCGCCGGACTGGGGTAGGGCGGTAACCCGCTACGCGCCGAGACCGCACGAAGAGCCGCTGGGGCAATCACACGACCTGGGGAACGATCGCGACCGCGACGGCAGGCAAACAGGGCCGCTGGTCGCGCCGCCAGCGGCCCTGTGCGGATGAACTAGCCGGCGTTGCCGATCCGCGCTGCGACCTTCTGGCGGCGCAGCATGCCGCCGACCGCACCCATGCCGACGATCATCAAAGTCCACGTCGCGGGCTCGGGAACCGCGGCAGCGGTGATCGTCGCCGAGAAGGTCGCGTCGAGATACCCGAGCGCGTGGAACACGGGGCCGTCGCCGAGGACGTTGCCGGTGACGAGTGCGCCGAGGTTCGGGATCGTGTTCGAATTGCACCCGCCGAACGGGAGGCACGAACCGACCGTGGCCAGACCGGAATTGTCGGCGAGCCCGTACGTGCTGAGGAAGGCGACATAGGTCTGCCCCTTGGCCAGCTGAACGCCCGTCGGGGCGAAGTCGAATAGGCCGGCAGCGCCCGAGCGCACCGCGCTGCGATAAAGTTCGGTCGTCGGACGCGTGCCATCCCAGCCGAACACGATGCCGTAGACCGACTGCAGGTTCGACGAATTCAGGGTGAACTGGAAGTCGGTCAGGCTACCGGCGACCGGCGCGGTGAAGGTCTCGCCAAAATATTGGGTCTGGTTGCCGCCGGTCAGGCTGCCCGAGAGATAGGGCGAGCCGTAGCTGTTCGTTGGATTGGCAATCGTGACGGCGCCGGCGGGCACCGCACAGATCGACGCGAAGCAGGTTGCCGCGACGAGCGTTGCTTTTTCGACTAGACGCATGGTTTAACTCCCTGAGAACGCTAATGTACACGACGAGTGCCGCGGCGCCCCACGCGTCATTGATGGCACGTGAATGTTGCATCGCGTTGACATCTGTTAAACTTTTAATGGTCGGGACTACCGACTTCGCGCGCAAATCCGGCGATGGTCTAACCTCCGCGATGTGGCACTGGGGAGCGGCGTGCTGCGCACGATTGGCGATGCGACAGCGGCCTCCCGCCCGATCGCCGCGCCGCGAGCTCGGCCGCACCCCCCGCTTGGCACCCCCCGGCCCATCGGCTACAGCAGCGCGCATGACCAAGTCCCGCGTGCTCCGTTCCGCCCTGCTGCCGCTGTTCGCCGCGTCGCTCGCCGTCACCGGCTGTGCCTCGACCAAGGCGAAGAAGGACCGGCCGTACGTCGCGCGCGACGTCGACACGCTGTACACCGCCGCCAAGGAGACGCTGGCGCGGCGCCAGTATAAGCTTGCCGCGCTCCAGTTCGACGAAGTCGAGCGGCAGCATCCCTATTCGATCTGGGCACGCCGGGCGCAGCTGATGTCGGCGTACAGCTATTACGTCAGCCAGGATTATTCCGAGGCGATCCTGTCGGCGCAGCGCTTCCTTGCGCTTCATCCCGGCAGCCGCGAGGCCCCATATGCCTATTACGTCGTCGCGGTCAGCTATTACGAGCAGATCACCTCGGTCGACCGCGATCAGAAGATCACGCTCAAGGCGCTCGACGCGCTCCAGGAACTGATCCGCCGTTACCCCGCGTCCGAATATGCCGCCGATGCGCGGCTCAAGGTCGACCTGACCAGAGACCATCTCGCCGGCAAGGAGATGGAGGTCGGGCGTTATTACCAGACCAACAAGCAGTTCCTCGGCGCGGTCGACCGGTTCCGTACCGTCGTCGACACCTATAATACGACGAGCCATACCCCCGAGGCGCTCGAGCGGCTGACCGAATGCTATCTTGCGCTGGGCCTGCCCGAGGAGGCGAAGAAGTCTGCGGCGGTGCTGGGGTACAACTACCCAGGATCGAAGTGGTACAAGCACAGCTACGCGCTGATCGGCAAGAAGGTCGCCTGAAGCCGGTGACACCGCCGTGCTGACCGCGCTCGACATCCGCGACGTGGTTCTGATCGAGGCCCTGCGGCTCGATTTTGCCGACGGGCTGAGCGTCCTGACCGGCGAGACCGGCGCCGGTAAGTCGATCCTGCTGGACAGCCTGGGGCTGGGCGCGCGCGGCGACGCGGGACTGGTCCGCAGCGGCGCGGGCTTCGCGAACGTGACCGCGAGCTTCGCGGTCGCCGCAGGTCACCCCGCCTACGCGCTGCTCGACGACAACGGCCTCGACCATGATGGTGAGTTGATCCTGCGGCGACGGATCGCGGCCGACGGCGGCGGGCGCGCCTTCGTCAACGACCAGCCGGTGTCGGTCGCACTGCTCCGCGATCTTGGCGCGAAGCTCGTCGAAATTCACGGTCAGCACGACGACCGCGGCCTGCTCAATCCGCGGGGACATCGCGACCTGCTCGACGCATTCGGCGGACTTGGGGCGGAGGTCGCCGCGGTCGGCGCGGCCTATACCGCATGGCGCGCGGCGGAGGCGGCGCTCGCGGCGGCCGCGGTGACGCTCGAAGCCGGACAGCGCGACCGCGAGTGGCTCGACCATGCCGTCGCCGAATTGACCGCCTTGGCGCCGTTGGCCGGTGAAGAGGCGGAGCTCGCCGAAGCGCGGACGGCGATGCAGAAGGGGGCTCGGCTTGCGGGCGACCTCGAGGCGGTGACGACGCACCTGCTCGGTTCGGACGGCGGTCTCGCCAGCCTGCGGCAGGCGGCGCGTCGGCTCGACCGGCTCGCGCCCGAGCATCCGTTGCTCGCGGCGGCGCTGGCAAGCCTCGACCGCGCGGTGATCGAGGCGAGCGAAGCCGAGGATGCGCTCGCAGCCGCCGGGCAGGCGCTGAGCTTCGCCCCCGAGGCGCTCGACGCGACCGAGGCGCGGTTGTTCGAATTGCGCGCGCAGGCGCGGAAGCACCGCGTCGAGCCCGACGCACTCCCCGCGCTCGCCGCCGAGCTTGCCGCGCGCGCCGCGGCGATCGATGCCGGCGAGGCAGGACTAACCGATTTGACAAAGGCAGCGGCGACGGCGAAGGCGCGGTTCACCGCAGCGGCTAATGCCCTGACGACGGCGCGGACGGCGGCGGCAGCGAGGCTCGATGCCGCCGTCACCGGCGAGCTCGGCCCGCTCAAGCTCGATGCCGCGCGGTTCCGCACCGCCATCGCCGCCGCGCCCGACGGTCCCGGCGGCGCCGATGCGGTCCAGTTCGAGATTTCAACCAACCCCGGCGCGCCATTCGGCCCCCTGGTCAAGATCGCGTCGGGGGGCGAGCTGTCGCGTTTCATCCTCGCGCTCAAGGTCGCGCTCGCCGAAACCGGTACGGCGGGGACGATGATCTTCGACGAGATCGACCGCGGGGTCGGCGGCGCGGTGGCGAGCGCGATCGGCGACCGCCTCGCGCGGCTCGCGGGAACCACCCAGGTTCTCGTCGTCACCCATAGTCCGCAGGTCGCTGCCCGCGGCAGCCACCACTGGCGCATCGCCAAATCGGTGAGCGGGACCGTTACCCGCACCGGCGTCGTCCCGCTCGACGCCGCCGAACGCCGCGAGGAAATCGCGCGGATGCTGTCGGGGGCCGAGGTCACCGACGAGGCACGCGCGCAGGCAGCGCGGCTGCTCGCACTGGCCTAGCGCTACACCCGGACCGGCACGTAGAAGTCGATCACCGCTCCCGGCCGCGTCGGCGCGAACTCGCCGCCGTAGCGTTCGAAGTCGGGGCTATCGGCGACGGTCAGCCCCGACGCCGGGATCAATTCGCCCCATACCGCCGCCATCGCCGCCTTGACCTGCGGATGGAGCGGACCGCCGTTGAGGACGATGCGGAAGACGGCGTAGGAGGCGTCGGGGATCGTCATCGCGACGAACCCTTCCGGCACGCTTGCCCCGGCGACGACCTCGACACCGGCGATATAGTCGAAGCTGCCGTCGCGACGGTCGGCCCCCGACATGACGCCAAAAGTCGCCCAGCTGTCGACTTGGCCGTCGAACGGCAGGGCGCCGATCAGCCGCGACCACAGCTGCGGGATCGCCGCCTTGGTCGTGCTGTCGAAGCGGCTCGACGGGCCGGCGACGGTAAATGCCGGCATCGCGACGAGCTCGGGGAGGCGCGTGACGGCGGCGGGCGGGGCGTCGGGCATGGTCATCGGATATTGTCCTTCGATCGGGGTGAGCGCGAAACCTTGCCGAAAGCGCCCGGGCGCGACGCCGAAGACGCGGCGGAAGGCGCGGGTGAACGCCTCCTGCGAATCGAAGCCGTAATCGAAGGCGAGGTCGATCAGGCGGATGCCGGGGTCGGCGGCGAGGCGCTGCCCGGCCTTGACCAGCCGCCGCCCGCGGACATGCGCCATGACGCTCCGGCCCATCCGCGCGGTGAACAGGCGGGAGAAGTGATACGGCGACAGGCGGGCGTGGTCGGCGATCGTGTCGAGCGTCAGCGCATCGTCGAGATGCACCTCGATCCAGTGGACGACGGCGACGAGGCTCGGCGGGGGCAGCGGGGTCTGCATGCGCATCCTATGGCCGATCGCGCGTTGGCCTGTCCTGACCGCTCTTGCTCTCCCCCGCGCGCGCCGACGCTGCTAAAAGCTCGGGCATGGCCGATGAACCCGCAGACCCCGCCGATCCCGCCGCCGAACTCGCGCGGCTTGCCGCCGAGATCGCCGAGCACGCGCTGCGGTATCACGCCGAAGATGCGCCGACGATTTCGGACGCCGACTATGATGCGCTCGTCCGGCGAAATGCCGAACTGGAGGTAGCTTACCCCGACCTGAAGCGCGCCGATTCGCCCGCCGATCAGGTTGGGGCGGCGCCGGCGGCGGGGTTGGGCAAGGTCGTGCATGCGCGGCCAATGCTCAGCCTCGATAACGCATTCGGTGACGAGGAAGTGGTCGAGTTCGTCGCGCGCGTCCGGCGCTTTCTGCGATTGGGTGACGACGAGGTCGTCGCGTTGACCGCCGAGCCGAAGATCGACGGGCTGTCGGTGTCGCTGCGGTATGAGGGCGGCAGGCTCGTCACCGGCGCGACGCGCGGCGACGGGGCGGTCGGGGAGGACGTCGCCGCCAACCTCGCGACGGTCGACGATGTGCCACAGCGGTTACCCAAAGGCGCGCCCGAGGTCGTCGAGGTGCGCGGCGAGATCTACATGTCGAAGGCCGACTTCCTTGCGCTCAACGAAGGCCAGGCGGCGGCGGGGCAGCGGCTGTTCGCCAACCCGCGCAACGCCGCCGCCGGGTCGCTGCGCCAGCTCGACGTCGCGGTGACGCGCGCGCGGCCGCTGCGCTTCTTCGCGCACGGCTGGGGCGAGATGAGCGCGGCGCCTGCCGATACGCAGGCGGGAGTAATGGCGACGATCGCCAGCTGGGGGTTCCCGGTCAGTGATCGGCTCAGGGTTTGCGACACCGTTGACGCGGCGCTCGGCGTCTATCGCGGGATCGAGGCCGATCGCGCCGACCTGCCGTTCGACATCGACGGGGTCGTCTACAAGGTCGACCGGCTCGACTGGCAGGCGCGGCTGGGGCAGGTCGCGCGGTCGCCACGCTGGGCGCTCGCGCATAAATTCCCCGCCGAACGCGCGACGACGCGGCTGCTCGCGATCGACATCCAGGTCGGGCGGACCGGGCAGCTGACCCCGGTCGCGCGGCTCGAACCGGTCGGCGTCGGCGGCGTGATCGTGACCAATGCGACGCTCCACAACGAGGACGAGATCGCGCGCAAGGACGTCCGCGTCGGCGACACCGTCGAGCTGCAGCGTGCCGGCGACGTCATTCCGCAGATCCTCGGGCCGGTCCCGAGCGACGCCCCGCGCGGCGAACCCTTTATTTTCCCAAGCACCTGTCCGGCGTGCGGTAGCCTTGCGGTGCGCGAGGCGGGGGAGGTGGCGCGGCGCTGCACCGGCGGGCTGATCTGCCCGGCGCAGCGGATCGAGCGGCTCCGCCACTTCGTCGCGCGGCGCGCACTCGACATCGAGGGGCTCGGGTCGGAGCGCATCGAGCTGTTCGTCGCCGAGGGGCTGATCACGACGCCGGCGGACATTTTCCGGCTCCACGGCCACCGCGACGCGCTCGTCGCACGCAAGGGGTTCGAGGCGAAGTCGGTCGACAATCTGCTGGCGGCGATCGAGGCGCGGCGGACGGTGGCGCTCGACCGCTTCGTCTTCGGGCTTGGCATCCGCCACGTCGGCGAGGTCATCGCGCGCGATCTCGCGCGGGCGTTCGTCAGCTTCTCGCCGGACATCCCGCTGGAGGCCGCCCGGGCAAAGGCCGCGCCGGCGGCGGATTCGATTTTCCCGGTGCTCGACGCCGAGCGGCGGCTGGTGGGCGTGCTGACCAAGAGCGATTTCCTCAA
>CAXTPH010000048.1:0-12547 GCA_964245955.1 uncultured Sphingomonadaceae bacterium
ATCGTTACGAGCGGCCAGTTGTTCTCTAACCTGTTCGGTAAATACTTCACAAACAGTGCGACGCTTTCTTTCGATGTCGTGAGCCAGAACTCCGGAGTTGCGTCCGCCTCCTCGAACTCAATATTTACCGGTAGCAACTTTTTGAAGGAGGTCGTGGCGACCAAGCTTCAGGGGGGCGGGGACATCAACGGCACAGACGCTGACGGCCTTATCAACATCAATTGGTCGAACAATTTTGTGTTGAACCCGAATGATCCGGTCAACTTTGCAGCCGGGCAGCTCGATCTGTTTTCGGTCCTTGATCATGAGTTCACCCATTCTCTTGGTTTCGCCAGTGTCTTGGGTCTGAGTAACGGTACTCTTCAGGGGAAATTCGACTCGTTCTTGACGACCCTTGGCGGAACGCACCTGATCAATCCGGACGGAACAATTAATGAGAGCGCTTACACTGACGCGGCACTCAACAACGGGTTGTTCGCTGGTGCCAATGCCGTTGCCGCGAATGGTGGGGCAGGGGTTTCGATCCAAGGACAGGACTCGAAGCCAGAAACGTTCAGTGGCGCTCTGAGCCATCTCGGCACGATCGCCTTTTCGGCGCCCCCCGGCGGCTCGCCGAATGACAACGCGCTGATGCTTTGCTGCGGCGGCCTCAATGTGACGGGTGAGCCACGCGACTACAATCGTGCTGAAGTCGGCATCCTGACCGACCTCGGCTACACTCGAGTTGCAGGCGCCGTCCCCGAGCCGGCGTCGTGGGCGATGTTCATCGCCGGCTTCGGTCTGGTCGGTGCTACGATGCGTCGCCGCAAGGTCGCCGTTACCTTCGCCTGACGTTAAACCGCTAGACTATGATGAGGGCGCTTCGGCTTGGCCGGAGCGCCCTTCGTCGTTCCGACCTTTGCAGACGGTCACCTCACCTTAGGACTTTTGGCCGACGTCGCAATCGCTGGCGCGCGGCCGATACCGGGGCGTCGCGCTTCAGCCCGGCATCAGCAGTTGCAGCGCGCATAGCACCGCCTGCCGCCTGATCTCGCTGCGGCCGAGGTCGCCGAAGAACTTGGTGTCGGCGTGCTTGCTGTCGGGGTCGCCGCGGCGCGCGACGGCGAAGACGACGGTGCCGACCGGTTTTTTCGCCGAGCCGCCGCCGGGGCCGGCGATGCCGGTAATCGCGACCGCGACGTCGGCGTGGCTGTGCCTGAGCGCGCCCTGCGCCATCGCCCAGGCGACCGCGATCGACACCGCCCCGAACGTGTCGATGATGTCCGAGCTGACCCCGAGCGACTCCTGCTTTGCCTCGTTCGAATAGGTGACGAAGCCGCGATCGACGACGTCGGACGATCCGGCGATCTCGGTCAGCGCACCGGCGACGAGTCCGCCGGTACACGATTCGGCGGTGACGACGGTCAGGCCGGCGGCGCGGTTGGCGTCGATCACGCGACCCGCGAGGGCGAGGACGTCGTCGCTGAAGATCATGCCGGCATCCTGATGCTCGCGACGCCCTGCGCGGCGATGCCCTCGCCGCGCCCGGTGAAGCCGAGGCCCTCGGTCGTCGTCGCCTTGATGCTGACCGAGGCGCAGCCGGTGATCGCGGCGATCCGTTCGGCAAAGGCGGCGCGGTGCGGGCCGACCTTGGGGCGCTCGGCGATGATCGTCAGGTCGAGGTGGTCGATGATGCCGCCCTTCGCCGCGACGAGCGAACAGGCGTGGGCGAGGAAGCGGTCGGACGACGCGCCACGCCACTGCTCGTCGGTCGGCGGGAAATGCGTGCCGATGTCGCCCGCGCCGATGCACCCGAGCAGCGCGTCGGTCAGCGCATGGAGGCCGACGTCGGCGTCGCTGTGCCCGATCAGGCCGTGGGTATGCGGCACGCGGACCCCGCACAGCCAGAGGTGATCGCCGGGGCCGAAGCGGTGGACGTCGAAGCCCATGGCGGTGCGTGAGATCATCGTGGGGGCGAGCATCCGTGTCGCGCGGGCGAAATCTTGCCGCGTGGTCAGCTTGAACGCGCTTTCGTCGCCGGCGACCAGTGCGACGGTCATCCCTGCGGCGACGGCCACCGCGACGTCGTCGGTGGCGTCGGGCGCGGCGGCGCGGTGCGCGGCGAGGATCGGGGCGAGCGCGAAGCCCTGCGGGGTCTGGACGCGGTGGAGACGGTCGCGCGGCACCTCGCCGTCGACGGTGGCGTCGCCGGTGCGGAGCGAGTCGACGACGGGGAGGGCAGGGGTGGCACCGTCGCTCGACCCAAGTGCCTCAATGACGCGGTCGATCATCGCCTCCGTGACGAACGGGCGGGCGGCGTCGTGGATCAGGACATGGGTCGCGTCGAGCGCGGCGAGGCCGTTGAGGACCGACCGCTGCCGCGTGTCGCCGCCGACGACCGGGGCGGGCAGGTCGAGGCCGGCGACGGCGGCGGCGTACCGGTCGCGGTCGTCGGGATGGATCACGACCCGGACCGCAGCCACATGCGGGTGCGCGAGGAAGGTCTCGACCGAATGGCGCAGCACCGCCACGCCCCCGAGCGAACGATATTGCTTCGGCACGCCGTCCCCGGCGCGGACGCCGCGGCCGCCGGCGACGATGAGAGCGTGGACGATCACGAGGGGCCGTATAGGCGCGCGCGCGGCGGCGGCAAGGGGGGCGGACCGATCTGCGGCATGGCGCTTGCCGGTCGAGGCGCGGACCGGTAGGAGGAGTGCCCGCTTTTTAGGCATTTCGTTTGCGCCAACTTCCGCCCCTCGCCATCGGTCCGCACCACGTCGATCCCGTGATCCTCGCGCCGATGACCGGCGTCACCGACCTGCCGTTTCGACGTCTCGTCAAGCGCTACGGCGCCGGGCTGACCGTCAGCGAGATGATCGCGAGCGAGGCGATGGTCCGCGAGACGCGCCAATCGTTACAGAAATGCGCGTGGGACGCCGCCGAGGAGCCGGTGTCGATGCAGCTGGCGGGCTGCGAGCCGCGCGTCATGGCCGAAGCGGCGAAATTGAACGCCGACCGCGGCGCGGCGATCATCGACATCAACATGGGCTGCCCGGTCAAGAAGGTGGTCAACGGCCATGCCGGCTCGGCGCTGATGCGCGACCTGCCGCTGGCGACCGCGCTGATCGCGGCGACGGTCGCGGCGGTCGACGTGCCGGTGACGGTCAAGATGCGGATGGGCTGGGACCACGCCAGCCTCAACGCGCCCGAACTCGCGCGGATCGCCGAGGACCTCGGCGTCCACCTGATCGCGGTCCACGGGCGGACGCGGTGCCAGCTGTACAAGGGCGAGGCCGATTGGGGTTTCGTGCGGTCGGTCAAGGACGCGGTCGCGCTGCCGGTGGTGGTCAACGGCGATATCTGCAGCCTCGATGACGTCGATACCGCGCTCGACGCGAGCGGCGCCGACGGGGTGATGATCGGGCGAGGTGCCTACGGCAAGCCGTGGCTGCTCTGCCAGGCGATGCGTTACATCGCGACCGGCGAGCGCCTGCCCGACCCCGATCTTGCCGAACAATATGCCCTGATCGTCGAGCATTACGGTATGATGCTCGACCATTATGGCAGCGTCATCGGGGTCAATTTGATGCGCAAGCACCTCGGCTGGTACACCAAGGGCCTGCCCGGATCGGCCGAGTTCCGTAACGCGGTCAACCAGGAGGACAGCCCGGCGCGCGTGCTGGCGATGCTCGACGACTTCTACGCGCCGCTGATCGGCGCGGGTGCGGCGCCCGCCCGACTCGCCGCGTGAGCGTCTTTCCGTTGCGCCGGCGGGCGGCGAAGGCGAAGCCGGTGATCGAGCTGCCGCCGCTCGACCTGCTCGCAGTGCTGCCGATCCCGGTTCTCGTCCTGACCCCCGAGGGCGGGCTCGCGACCGCGAACGCCGCCGCCGAGATCTTTCTCAACGCGAGCCAGTCGAGCCTGCGCGAGCGCGGCTGGTCGAGCGGGCTGGTCGACGCGACGCCGCTCGTCGCGCTGGTCGACGATGCCCGTGGGCGCGGCGGCGATATCACCGCGTTCGACCTTGAGCTGGCGTTCGCCGGCGGGCGTTCGGCCCGCGCCGACGTCTTCGTCACCCCGCTCGCCGATGCGCCCGGGTGGACGATCGTCTGCTTCCAGGCGCGCCCGGCGGCGACGCTGGCCGACCGGCAATTGCTTCATCAGGGCGCGGCGCGCTCGGCGATCGGGGTGGCGGCGATGCTCGCGCACGAGATCAAGAACCCGTTGTCGGGCATCCGCGGCGCGGCACAGCTGCTCGCCGCCAACGCCGACCCCGAGGCGCGCGAACTGACCGAGCTGATCCGCGACGAGGTCGACCGCGTCACGGCGCTGATCGACCGGATGGAGGGGTTCACCGATACCCGCCCGGTGACGAAGTCGGCCGAGAATATCCACGCCGTCCTCGGCCATGTCCGCCGTGTGGCCGAGACCGGCTTTGCCCGCGGCATCGTGATCCGCGAACGCTACGACCCGTCGCTGCCGCCGGTCGCGGGGAACCGCGACGCGCTCGTCCAGGTGTTCCTTAACCTCGTCAAGAACGCGGCCGAGGCGATCGTTGCGGCGGGGGGCACCGCCGGCGCGATCACGCTGACCACCGCCTATCGGCACGGGCTGCGGGTGACGACCAAGGGCACGGGCCGCGTGTCGCTGCCGCTCGAGGTCTGCGTCATCGACACCGGGGCGGGTGCCGGCGACGTCGCGCAACACATGTTCGAGCCATTCGTCTCGTCGAAGCGCGCCGGGAGCGGGCTCGGCCTTGCGCTCGTCGCCAAGATCGTCAGCGATCACGGCGGCATCGTCGAATATGAGCGCGCCGCCGATCCGCCGCGGACGATCCTGCGCGTCCTGCTGCCGATGGCGCCGTCGTGATCGATCCCGCGATCGCAGGCCCGGCCAGCCCGTTCACGATCATCGTCGCCGACGACGATGCCGCGATCCGCACCGTCGTTCGTCGCGCGCTGACCCGCGACGGCTATCAGGTCCGCACGACCGAGTCGGCGGCGGGGCTGTGGCGGCTGGTCGACGAGGGCGTCGGCGACGTCGTCATCACCGACGTCATCTTCCCCGACGGCAACGGGCTCGACGCCGTGCCGCGGATCATCGAACGCCGCCCGGGGCTCAAGGTCATCGTGATGAGCGCGCAGAATACGCTGTCGACCGCGGTGCGCGCGACCGAGCAGGGGGCTTTCGACTATCTGCCGAAGCCGTTCGATCTCGACGAGCTGACCCGCGCGGTGGCGAGCGCGCTCGCGGTCGAGCCGGGGGCGGCGGGCGAGGAGCTGCTCGGCGACGACATGCCGCTGATCGGCCGGTCGGCAGCGATGCAGGAGGTCTATCGGACGATCGCGCGCGTCGTCCCGACCTCGCTGACGGTGATGATCCTCGGCGAATCGGGCACCGGCAAGGAGCTCGTCGCGCGTGCGATCCACGACCTCGGGCCGCGCCGCCGCGAGCCGTTCGTCGCGGTCAACATGGCGGCGATCCCGCACGAACTGATCGAGTCCGAACTGTTCGGGCACGAGCGCGGCGCCTTTACCGGGGCGGCCGCGCGCGCGAGCGGGCGGTTCGAGCAGGCGCAGGGCGGCACCTTGTTCCTCGACGAGATCGGCGACATGCCGGTCGACGCGCAGACCAGGCTGCTTCGCGTCCTCCAGTCGGGCGATTTTACCGCGGTCGGTAGCGCCCGGCTGCAGCGCGCCGATGTCCGGATCGTCGCCGCGACCAACCAGGACCTGCGCCGGCTGATCGAGGCGGGGCGGTTCCGCGAGGACCTGTTCTATCGATTGAATGTCATCCCGCTTAAGCTGCCGCCGCTGCGGGCGCGGATCGACGACATTCCGGTCCTTGCCCGCCATTTTCTCGACCGGGCGGCGGCGGAAGGCCTGCCGCGCAAGGTGCTCGACGGCGCGGCGATCGACGCGATCCAGCGGCACAGCTGGCCGGGCAATGTCCGCGAACTCGAGAATCTGATGCGGCGGCTCGCGGCGCTGACCCGCGGCGACACGATCGGCGAGGCGGCGGTCGCCGATGGGTTGGGCGGGGAAGAGGTTGCGGCAGTCGCCCCGGCGCCAGCCTCGACCGCGGGCGACGGGCTCGCCGCGTCGGTCGAGTTTCACCTCGCGCACTATCTCGCGGTTTTCGGCGAGGATCTGCCGCCCGATGGCCTGTATGACCGTGTCCTTGCCGAGATCGAGCGGCCGCTACTCCGGTTGAGCCTCGCGGCAACGGGCGGTAACCAGATCCGCGCGGCGAAGCTGCTCGGTATCAACCGCAACACGCTGCGCAAGAAGCTGACCGAGCGGGGGGTCGAACCCGGCTTGCGGGGTAACTGACGCGCGCGGCGATACGCTGGTCGCAAAGTGGCAACGCGTGTGTTCCTTTTGCCACGTAAGCGCGGTAACATTGGCGTCATGGATCGCAAGCCCGCCCGCCGACCCACTGTCCGCCGCTGGCGGGCGCTGCGTCGGCGCTTCAATCGCTGGGTAGCGCGGGTCGACCTGTTCCCTCGGCTTGAGGTCGCGATCGCCGGCGTTGTCGTGATTCTCGGCCTGTCGAGCTACGCGATCCTGACCGGGCAGGGGGCACCCGCCGCTGGTTTCTCACCGCCGATGGTAACGCTGCTGCTGGTCGCCAACCTGCTGCCGCTGATGGCGCTGCTCGTCCTCATCGCGCGGCGGATCGCCCTGCTTCTGACCGCGCGACGGCAGGGGACGGCGGGGGCCAAGCTCCATGTCCGTCTCGTCGCGCTGTTTTCGGCGGTGGCGGCGGTGCCGACGCTGCTCGTCGTCGTCTTCGCCTCGCTGCTGTTCCAGTTCGGCGTGCAGTTCTGGTTCTCCGACCGGGTCAAGACCGTCCTCGGCAACGCCGATCAGGTGGCGCAGGCGTATGTCGACGAGAAGAAGCAGCGCGTTCTGATCGATATCCAGCCGATGGCGACCGACCTCAACAATTACGGGCGTCAGTTCGGCTACGAGTCGTCTGATTTCCGCGAAGGCGTGCTGTACCAGTTGCAGCGACGCAGCCTGACCACGGCGTCGGTATTCTCGCCGACCGCCAAGGGCTTCCGGACCTATGCCGCGCTCAACATGGAGCAGCGCCCGCTGTCGGTCCGCATCCTGCCCGCCGATCTCGCGCGCGCCCGCGCCGGAGAAATCCGCGTTATCTCGAGCGCACCCGACCGCGTCGAGGGCGTCATGCGGATCGACGCCGCGGCGAACCATTATCTCTACGTCAGCGTCCCCGCCGACCCGCTGGTGCTCAACCAGGTGGCGCGGACACGCAACGCGCTCGACGAGTATCAGTCGCTGATCTCGCGCTCGCGCGGGATGGTGCTGCGCTTCAACGCGCTGCTGATCGTCGTCTCGCTGCTGATCCTGTCGGCGGCGATCTGGTTCGCGCTGTGGCTCGCCAATCGCCTGGTGACGCCGATCGCGCGGCTCGCCGATGCCGCCGAGCGGGTCGGGGCGGGTGACCTCGACGCGCGCGTGCCGGTGCGCGGCTCCCCCGACGAGATCGGCACGCTGGCCCGCGCGTTCAACCGCATGACCGGACAGTTGAAGGCGCAGCAGACTGCGCTCGTCACCGCCAACGGTCAGCTCGACACCCGCCGCCAGTTTACCGAGGCGGTGCTGTCGGGCGTGTCGGCGGGGGTCGTGTCGATCGACGCCAACGGCATCATCCGGCTGGCAAACCATTCGGCGGCGGTCCTGCTGCAGACGACCGCCCGCGGGCTGGCCGGGCGCGCACTCGCCGAGGCGGTGCCGCAACTCGCGGCGTTGCTCGACGAGGCCGCCGCGCGGGGCGACGCCTCGGGGCAGGTCCAGATCGTCCGCGGCAGCGATACGCAGACGCTCGCGGTGCAGATCGCCGCCGAGCGGTCGGGCGCACGAACCTATGTCCTGACGTTCGACGACATCACCGCGCAGCTCGCCGACCAGCGACAGGCGGCGTGGGCCGATGTCGCCCGGCGGATTGCGCACGAGATCAAGAACCCGCTGACGCCGATCCAGCTGTCGGCCGAGCGGCTCCAACGCAAATACGCCCGCCAGATCGTCGACGACCCCGCGACCTTCGCCAACCTGACCGGCACGATCGTCCGTCAGGTCGGCGATCTGCGCCGGATGGTCGACGAGTTCTCGTCGTTCGCGCGGATGCCGAAGCCGGTGTTCCGGCCCGAACCGGTCGTCGACATCGCGCGCGAGGCGGTGTTCATGCAGGAGGTTGCCAATCCGGCGATCGACTTCGCCGTCGAGGTGCCCGACGCGGTGCCGTTGCTCGTCTGCGACCGACGCCAGATCGCGCAGGCGCTGACCAATCTGCTCAAGAACGCTGCCGAGGCGGTGACGACCCGCACCGAGCGCGACGGGGCGAGCGACGGCCGCGTCGTGCTGGCGATCGAGGTCGACGCCACGCGGCTGGTCCTGCGCGTCACCGACAACGGCATCGGCCTGCCGATCGAGCAGCGCGACCGGCTGACCGAGCCGTACGTGACGACGCGCGCGCGAGGCACCGGGCTCGGCCTCGCGATCGTGAAGAAGATCGTCGAGGAGCACGAGGGCGTGCTCGAACTCGGCGATGCGGCCGGAGGCGGAACGGTGGCGCGGCTGTGCTTCGACCGCAGCGCGCTCGCCGACCACGATGTCCCCGTCGACCCCGGCGACGCGCTCCCCGCGCGCCGGCAACTGGGTTAGGAGTAGCATGGCGCTTGAAATTCTCGTCGTTGACGATGAGGCCGACATTCGCGAACTGGTCGCGGCGATCCTTGCCGATGAAGGCTATGCGACGCGCACCGCCAAGGACAGCGACACGACGCTTGCCGCATTGGCCGAACGGCGGCCGTCGCTGCTCGTTCTCGACATCTGGCTGCAAGGGTCGCGGATGGACGGGCTCGAGCTGCTCGAGGAGGTCAAGCGGCGCGACCCGACGCTCCCGGTCATCGTCATCTCGGGCCACGGCAACATCGAGACCGCGGTCACCGCGATCAAGCGTGGTGCGTATGATTTCATCGAAAAGCCGTTCCAGGCCGATCAATTGCTTCTCGTCGTCCAGCGCGCGACCGAGACCGAGCGGCTCAAGCGCGAGAACGAGGAGCTGCGCGAGCGCGCCGGTTTCGACACCGAACTGACCGGCTCATCGACCGTGATCAACGGGATCCGCGCGACGATCAAGCGCGTCGCCGCGACCGGCAGCCGGGTGCTGATCACCGGCGCGGCGGGGTCGGGCAAAGAGATCGCGGCGCGCCTGCTCCACCAATGGTCGCCACGGTCGAATTCGCCGTTCGTCGTCGTCAGCGCGGCGCGGATGGACCCCGAGCGGGTCGAGGAGGAGCTGTTCGGCCGCGAGGACGCCGGGCACCTCGCGCGCACCGGGCTGTTCGAACAGGCGCACGGCGGGACATTGTTTCTCGACGAGGTCGCCGACATGCCGCTGCCGACGCAGGCCAAGATCCTCCGCGTCCTGACCGAGCAGACCTTCCAACGCATCGGCGGCTCGCGTTGGGTCAAGGTCGACGTCCGCGTCATCAGTGCGACGTCGCGCGACCTGCCCGCCGAAATTGAGGCGGGGCGGTTCCGCGAAGACCTTTATTACCGGCTCAACGTCGTGCCGGTGCGGCTGCCAGCGCTGGCCGAGCGCCGCGAGGACGTCGCCGAACTCGTGGCCTATTTCCTTGCGCGCTATTCGGCCGAGCGCCGGGTATCGACCCCGATCCTCAGCGACGACGCCATTGCCGCGCTCCAGACCTACGACTGGCCGGGCAATGTCCGCCAGCTGCGCAACGTCGTCGAGCGGACGCTGATCCTCGCCCCGCCCGAACGCGTCGGCCGGATCGACGTCGATATGCTGCCGTCCGAAGTCACGACCGAGCCCGCCAAGCTGCTGCCGAACCAAGCGGTCAAGTCGATCATGGGCACCCCGCTGCGCGAGGCGCGCGAGGCGTTCGAGCGCGAATATCTGCGCGCGCAGATCCGCCGCTTCTCGGGCAATATCTCGCGGACGGCGGCGTTCATCGGCATGGAACGCTCGGCGCTCCACCGCAAGCTCAAGGCGCTGGGGTTGAGCGAGGGGACACGTGATGAGGACGGCGAGGAGGCGGTGGGCGGTTAGAGGTGCGCGCACTTGAGCGATGCCCCGCCCACGCCTACATTGCTGCTTCCGGTCCGCGCCGGATAGCGCCGCTTCCGATCAACGGAGGCGGCGTGCAAACCACCGTTTGCCAATAACAAGAAGGGCACGATCATGGCCGAGAAGCCGAGCAGCCTCCAGGACGTCTTTCTCAACACCGTCCGCAAGACCCGGACCCCGGTGACGATGTTTCTCGTCAACGGCGTCAAGCTCCAGGGCAACATCACCTGGTTCGATAATTTCAGCGTGCTGCTGCGTCGCGACGGCAACTCGCAGCTCGTGTACAAGCACGCGATCTCGACCGTAATGCCCGCCGGGCCGATCCAATTGTTCGACGCCGAGAAGGTCGACGACGACGCCGTTGACTAGTCTCGAGCGCGATCCGGCGCTCGCGCAGCCCGGCTTCGACGCGCAGCGCGGCATCCGCTTCGGCGCCAACACGCTCGTGGTCATGCCCGAGCGGGACGGCGCAAGCGCGGCGCGGCGCGACGGTCCGGCGAACCGTGACGCCGCCGCCCGGCTCGAGGAGGCGGTCGGGTTGGCCAAGGCGATCAACCTCAACGTCGTCGAGCAGGAGGTCATCCGCATCCGCAAGGCGGCGGCATCGACGCTGATCGGCAAGGGCCAGATCGAGCGGCTTCATGCGACCGTTGCGGCGCACGACATCTCGGTCGTCGTCGTCGACGGCGCGCTGTCGCCGATCCAGCAGCGCAACCTCGAAAAGGCGCTCGATGCGAAGGTCATCGACCGCACCGGGCTGATCCTCGAAATCTTCGGGGAGCGGGCGACGACGCGCGAAGGCTCGCTCCAGGTCGAACTCGCGCACCTCGACTATCAGGCAAGCCGGCTGGTGCGGTCGTGGACCCACCTCGAACGCCAGCGCGGCGGTGTCGGCTTTCTCGGCGGTCCCGGCGAGACGCAGATCGAGGCCGACCGGCGGCAGATCCGCGACAAGATCGCCAAGATCAAGAAGGAGCTCGACGAGGTCAAGCGGACGCGGGCGCTGCATCGCGACCGGCGGCAGAAGGCGCCGTATCCGGTCGTCGCGCTCGTCGGCTACACCAACGCCGGCAAGTCGACGCTGTTCAACCGCCTGACCGGCGCGACCGTGATGGCCGAGAACCTGTTGTTCGCGACGCTCGACCCGACGATGCGCGCGATCGAACTTCCCGGGGTCGACAAGGTCATCCTGTCGGACACGGTCGGCTTCATCTCGGCGTTGCCGACGCAGTTGGTCGCCGCCTTCCGCGCGACGCTCGAAGAGGTGATCGAAGCCGACCTGATCGTCCACGTTCGCGACGTCGCTCATCCCGACAGCGACGCGCAGGCGGCGGACGTCGCCGACGTTTTGCGCGATCTCGGTGTGATCGACGGCGAACGCCGGGTGCCGATCGTCACCGCGCTCAACAAGCTCGATCTCCTCGACCCCGAGGCGCGCGCCGGGCTGATGGCGAACCTGCCCGAGGACGCGATGGCGATTTCGGCGGTGACGGGGGAGGGGGTCGATGCGTTGCGGACGCTCGTCGCCGAGATGCTCCAGCGGTCGTCGCGAACGCTCGATTTCGTTCTGGGCGCCCATGAGGGCAAGCGCGCCGCCTGGCTATATGCGCACGGCGAGGTGATCGACCGCGCCGACGCCGACGATGGCGGGACGACGCTCAAGGTCCGGCTCGCGCCCGAGATGGCGGCGCGGTTCGCGACGATCTGAGAGTTCGCCGCGGCTCAGGCGCGCTCGGCAGCTTTGGCCGCATCCCATAGGGCTTCCTTGGCCAGCAGGTCGAGTGCGGGGAAGGCGTCGCCGGCTGCGGCTTCCATTGCACGAAACCGCCGCTCGAACTTCGCATTCGCGCCACGTAGCGCGGTCTCGGGATCGATGCCCTGATGGCGGAGGAGGTTGACGACGGCGAACAGCAGGTCGCCGCCTTCGTCGAGGCGCTCGGCGTCATTGGTGGCCGCGTCGAACTCGGCAAGTTCCTCTACGACCTTGGCACGCGGTCCGCGCGCGTCGGGCCAGTCGAAGCCGGTGCGGGCGGCGCGGCGCTGGAGCTTGTCGGCGCGCATCAGCGCGGGCAGGGCGCTCGCCACTCCCGACAGCGCACCGTCGCGCGGCTTCTCGGCGGCCTTGATCGCCTCCCATTCGACCAGCTGCGCGGTCGCGTCGGCCGCGGCGGTCGCGTCGCCAAAGACGTGCGGGTGCCGCCGCTCCATCTTCGCGGCGATCCCGGCGACGACATCAATCAGCGCGAAGTGTCCCGCTTCCTGGGCGATGCGCGCGTGGAACACGACCTGGAGCAGCAGGTCGCCGAGTTCTTCGCGCAGACCGGGCATGTCATCGCTCGCGATCGCATCGGCGACCTCATAGGCTTCCTCGATGGTGAACGGCGCGATCGTCGCAAAGTCCTGCGCGCGATCCCACGGGCAGCCGCCCGGCGCGCGAAGCCGCGCC
>CAXTPH010000049.1:0-12357 GCA_964245955.1 uncultured Sphingomonadaceae bacterium
TACCCAGCACGTCGACACCTATTCGCTCACCGGCGGCCTCGACGGCTCGTTCCTCGTCGGCCAGCGCAAGTGGTTCTGGGACGTCAACGCGGTCGTCGGCTATAACGACGCGCACCAGACCTTCACCGGCAACCTCAACGCGGCGAAGCTCAAGCAGGCGCTCGGTCCGGTCGCGCTGTGCACCGCGCCGTGCGTCCCGTTCAACATTTTCGGCGGGCAGGGCTCGATCACCCCGGCCATGCTCGCCTTCGTCGGCTTCGACGAGCACGACCGCAGCAGCCAGTCGCTGCAGGACTATACCGCCAACCTGTCGGGCGACCTGTTCGACCTGCCCGCGGGGCCGGTCGGCTTCGCGGTCGGCTACGAGCATCGCTACCAGTTCGGCTCGTTCGACCCCGATCCGATCATCGTCGCCGGGCTCGGGGCCGACATCCCGGCGCAGCCGGCGCGCGGCAGCTACAATTCGGACGAAGTCTACGGCGAACTCCGCGTGCCGATCATCAAGGAGACGCCGTTTCTTTACTCGCTCGAGGCCGACGGCGCCGTGCGTTATTCCGACTTCTCGCCCGGGGGCAAGAAGACGACGTACACCGGCAGCCTTGAGTGGAAGCCGGTGCACGATCTGCTGCTACGCGGCAGCTACGCCAAGGGCTTCCGTGCGCCGTCGATCGGCGAGCTGTTTGGCGCCCAGTCGCGCGCCGACGCCCCGATCAACGATCCGTGCACCAACGTCGCCGGCTCGCCGTACCAGACCTCGGCGACCGTTCGCGCGAACTGCACCGCCAACGGCGTGCCGGCGAACGGCAGCTATCAGGAGCCGCTCGGCGGCCAGCTCGGCGTCCTGACCGGCGGCAATGCCGCGCTCAAGCCCGAAACCTCGCGGACGCTGCTGTTCGGCGGCGTCTATTCACCGACGTGGGCGCGCGACAGCGGCTTCGCCAGCCAGCTCAGCCTCGAGGTCAACTATTACGACATCAAGGTGCAGAACGCGATCGCCCCGACCGACGCGCAGCTGACGCTGTCGCGCTGCGCCAACCTCGCCGATGCCCTCAGCTGCGCCGCGATCACGCGGACGCCGAACGGCCTGATCTCGCGGATCAATGCGCAGCTGCAGAACATTGGCTCGATCGCGACGCGGGGCTTCGACCTGACCTTCGTCTACCGCACGCCGAAAACGTCGTACGGGGCGTTCGGCCTGTCGCTCAACGGCAACTATCTGACCAAGTACACCGAGACCTTCCCGGCGGCGGTCGGCTTCACCACGACCAGCTACCTCGGCACGACCCGCGGCTTCCCCGACCAGTCGTACCCGCACTTCAAGGGGACCGGCGTCGTCGACTGGACGCTTGGCGACCTCGAGGCGGCGTTCACCGGGCGCTACATCGACCATGTCTACGAAAGCACCGGCAACCGGCTCGGCGACACCTTCTACGGCGACGTCCGCCTGACCTACGCGCCGTCGGCGCTCGGGCGGAAGCTGGCGCTGACCGTCGGCGTCAACAACGTCTTCAACAAGGCGCCGCCGCCGTGCTTCACCTGCACCGGCCCGAACTACGACCCGACGACGTACGACGTGCCCGGGCAGTTCGGTTACCTCCGGCTCGCGTATCACATGTAGGCGGCGATCGCGTTCGGCGGCTCAGCCGTCGAACGCGACCGTCAGGTTGGTCGCGAAGATCCCATCGAGCTGGAGTCGCCCGGCCTCGCCCGCGGCACGCCGCAACCCCGGCCGCCGCAGGACGGCCGCGCAGATTGCCGGGATGAGCGCGCGGTTCATATAGAGCCCGAAGCACTCGTGCAGGCCGCCGCCGAAATGCATGTAGTGATAGTCGGGGCGGTCGAGGCGGTACGCCATCGGGTCGTGCACGCGGCGCCCGTCGAACATCGCCGACCGCGTTGCCGCGACGACCCGCGTCCCCCGGCGGATCGTTCGTGCGCGCAGGGTGCCGGCGGCAAGCCGATAGTCCTCGGTGCAGTCGCGGAACAGGCCGGGGGTCAGCGGATAGAAGCGCAGCGCCTCGAAGACGTGCCGCGCGACGAGCGCATCGTTGCCGGCGACCGCCGCCGCCTGCGCCGCCTGCAACCGGTCGGGCCGGTCGAGCAGGACGTCGAACAGCTGCGGGATGATCATCGGCGGCTGCGGCAGCGCCCCGACGATCAAGCCGATCAGATTGTTGCGGATGCCGACGTCGTCCATCCCCGGCGTGCCGAGGTCCTGGAGGTCGAGGCAGCGCGCAAGAATGTCGTCGTGGGTCCCCCGCGCCGCCTTGCGCGCGGCGATACAGGCTTCGACATGGGCGCGCAGCGCGGCGGCGGCCGGCGCGGCGCGCGCGGCGAGCGCCGGATCGTTCGCCATGTCGGCGAACATGTAGCTGAACAGCAGCCGCGCCTGATCCGAAAAGGCGGTGAGGTCATCCCCCGGCGTACCGAAGTAGCTGCCGAAGAAGCGCGTCGTCACCGCCTGCGTCAGCTTCATCGCCAGATCGACGTGGCCGGTCGGCGCGGCGGCGGCCATCACCTCCTCGGCGAGCCGGGCGGCATGCGGTCCGACGCGCGTCATTGCCTCGGCCCGCGGTGCCGCCAGCCGCATTGTCGCCCGGTCGCGGCTCGCCGGCCCGGTGTCCGGCAGGCCGAGGAAGATGTTGCCGCCGTCCATGATCACGGCCAGCTTGGGCGCGTAGATCACGTCGAACACGTTCGGCCGCGCGAGCACCTCGGCGACATCGTCGTATCGCGTGACCAGCGCATAGCGCTGACCCTGGTAGCGGACGACGAGGATCGGCAGCGTGTTGCGGAGGATGCGAAAGATCGGCTCGAGATGCGCCATGCCCCACGCGACGAGCCGGTCCATGAACGACGCCGGTTCGGGCGTCACGTCGGGTCGACCGTCCCCATCGCGATCATCCGCAGCGCGGTCAGGCTCGGCAGGAAGAAATACTCGCCGCCGCGCGTCAGGACGAACTCGGGCAGGCCGCTGGCGATGAACGGCGCGCTGCCGGGGCCGCCGGGAACGACGTGCTTGTCGGAGATCGTCCGCCCGCCGATCAGCGGGCAGGTGTCGTTGCCGGCGTCGAAGTCGAGGCCGTAGTTCATCCACTGCTGCTGGATGAACTCGAACTGGCGGAACAGGCTCGAACAGATCGCCATGAAGACGATGCCCTTGGTGCCGTCGGCATCGACGTACGGCAGGCCGCGGCGGAGGATGCGCCGGCGGTTGGTCAGCGTCGAGGCGCCGACCGTCGGGCTCAATTTCGGGTCGAGCATGTCGCGCGGATTGGCGCGGCGGATGTGCGCGCCGAGCGGGCATTTGGCGCCGCCGGCATCCTCGCCATAGCGGAAGCCGGTCATCAGCAGGTTGAACTTCGCCAGCCGCTGCGCCTCGTCCGAATCGCGCGGTTTGCGCAAAGCGATCGCGATGCACGCGGCGTACTCGCCCTGCAGTCCCTTATAATCGGCCCAGGTCGGCGCGGCGACGAGCGGAATGCCGTTGCGCCACCGCCCGACGATCTTGGCGCGGACCGTCTCGCAAGCTTCTTCGGCCGATGCACTCGGGTTGACCGCCTGCCACCGCGCCGCCTGTCGTGCCATGTCGGCGTCCCACGCGGCGACGTCCTGTTCGAGCTTGCGCCAGACCATGAAGGTGCCGTTGCGCGAAAACATCGCCGGCTGCGTCGCGACCGGCAGTTGCTGCCCCTCGTCGGGCTGGCCGAGGATAAACTCGCCCGCCTCGAGCGCCGACCAGCTGGTCGCGGCGTCGTACGTGCCCGTGGCGATCTTGCCGCCGCCGATCGCCGCGAGCTTTTCGGCCGCGGCATCGAACTGGCCGCGGAAGACCGGGTCGCTGATGCCGTCGGTGAAGCCGAAATGCTCGCGCGCGGCCGGGCGGCATGTGCCATCGGGCAGCGTCTCCATCAGCGCCGCCGAATCCTGCCAGCGCTCCGATCCATCGCTGCCGTGACCGCCGATCAGCGTCACCGCCCCGGTCGCGAGCCCGTCGAGCCACGCGGTCCAGTCGTCGAGGTCGGGGAGCGGCATGCCGCTCGCGTCCGCCCCGGCGTTGAGCGACACCCAGACGTGCACCGGCAGCGCTCCGGGCTCGCGCCAGATCGGATCCCAGTGGTCGGGCGCGCTGCCGCCGTCGTCGCCGAGGATCGCGGCGCGGCAGCCCATGCCGTCGATGAATTCGTCGGGCATCAGCCGCAGCGTCCGCGTCGGCAGGCCGAGCGCGCGGAGACCAGCATAGCTGAAGCCGATATTGAGCGTCACCGGCGGCTTGGCGACGATCCGCTTCCCGGTCGCGTCCTCGCTCGCGTCCCACGGCTCGGCGGTGGTCACTCGCGGGCGGATGGCATCGACAAAGGCGCGTCCGGGGCCATGATCTGCGATGTTGAAGAAGAAATGGCGAGTGAACGGAAAGCCGAATCGCCCGTACGGCCGATGGATATTGCCCTGGATATCGGCGAGTTCGAGTGCGGTCATCCGACCCTCGCGATGACCGGCGCGGCGACTTCGCCCGGGGTCAGCGCCGGGCTGGGCGCGGCGGGCTGCGTCGCGGCGAGGAACGCGCCGAAGCGGGCGTGGAGGTCGGCGTCGTCGGCCCCTTGCGTGTCGATCGCGAAGCCGGTGAACGCCTGCTGCAGGAACAGCGCCTTGAGCACCGACGGCAGGTCGCTATCGGGCGCGGTTGGAAACGGGCGCGCGCCCCAGCCGAGGATCAGCCGGTAGACGCCGTACAGCACGACCAGCACGATCGCGGCGATCACCGCGATCTTGAGCAACGCGGGCCACGGCAACCAGCGCCATGCGGCGATGCCGAGGACGAGCGCGACGAGCGCCGCCGCCACCCCGGCCGTCGTGACCGGACGGACCGGGGCCTGCAGGCCGTCGGCCCAATAGTCGTTGAACGGCATCGTCGTTTCGATCTGGCAGCGCGCGATATAGCTGTGGAACGCGGCGGCGTCGGCGATCCGGTCGAAGCCGAGGCAGTGGCCGAAGATGTCGTCGATCTCGGCGCGCATCGTCGCCCACAGCGTGTCGGTGTAGCGCCTGAGGGCGGCGGGGCCATCGATCCCCTGCGCGTCGACATCGGCGGCGAACAGCAGGAACGCGGTCGTCAGCGTATCGACCGGCTGCGGGACGAGCGGATCGGTCCCGCGAACGAGGCTGATCAGCGTGTCGCCCGACTCGCGGCCGTTGTACGCCGGGCCGTCGAGCAGCACGAAACGCGCGAGGTGATTGCGCGTGTTGCGCGCGAAGGGTGATGGCGGCGCGCCCGCCGGCGAGGCCGCGGTCTGGCGCCCGGTCGGGAGGAGGGCGAGCTTCTGCGCCAGCAGATGATGATGCGAACGCGATGCCTTGGTCACCGGGTCGAGCATGTTGTCCGCCCGGACCGGCGCGAGGACGGTGAGGAAATAATGGCCGCCGTCGAGGTCAGGCATGCGCCACCGGCTGGGCGAGCGCGGCGATGAAACCGCGGCGGGCGGCATCCGCCGATTGCGTCGCGACCGATGCGATCGGTGCATAGCCGGGCGCGGCGAGCGAATTGATCACCCGCGCGAAGGCGGCACGGTAGGCAGCGGCGAACGCGGCGGTGTCGCCCTGCGCGTGGACTTCGGCCAGCGCTAGGATCTCGCGCCGGACTCGGAGCGCCGCCTTGATGTCGCGCTGCGCCGACCCGGGGGTCGCGTTGTAATAGTAATTGGTGTGGATCTGGTTCGCTCCGATATAGTCCTTGAAGACCGAGATCGGGATCGAATGCGGATATTTGGTGCTCGCGTACCAGAAGATGTCGAGGCCGCCGGGAATGCCGTCGGCGAACGCATCGATATACTGATCCCAGGTCCCGTTGAAGTTCGACAGGAACAGCATGTAGTCGTTGCCGAGCGTCTGCTTGCCCTGACCAAGATCCGGCCATTGGTCGCGGCGGATCATCACCCAGCGCGCGAAGTGGATCAGCTTGAGGCCGAGCAAGCCGCCGAGTTGCGATGGCATCGCCCGACCCAGCATGAAGACTGTGACCTGCAGCCATGTCTTCCACGGCCGCATCGGGGTCAGCACGTTCATCGCATAGGCCTTGCCAGCGATGTTCGACATTGGTCACCGCCCCGCAGCTGCCCGACGGCGTCAGGCTAGCACGGACACGGTTACGAATCCATCTGCGGTCAGGCGGCGAATACGCGCTTATATCTGAGGCCGACGCCGACCACGGTGAAACCGGTCACAAGCATCGCCCAGGTCGCGGGCTCGGGGACCGACCCCATCGACGTACCGACCCCGGGGGGGATCGCGCCGGTCATGCCGCCACCGGGCGGGAGCGTCGTGGGCGGGGTCGACACCGGTATGCCGGGGGTCGTGCCGCCACCGACGGTGCCACTGCCGCCGCCGGGGATACCGCCGCCGCCGCCGCCACCGCCGCCGAATCCGCCGCCACCACCGCCGCCACCGACGCTGCTACCACCGAAAAAGCCACCGCCGAAGCCGATACCATTGCCCGGATGCGATGCATCGGCATAAAGCGCGCCTTCGGCTGGCGAGAGGTTGGCGAGGCCGCTACCGATCCCGGGAACCAGCCCGCCGCCGCCGCCGCCGCCGCCGGCATCGGCCAGTGTCGGCGCGCACGGAATATTCGCGTATTGCGTCGGCGCGGGCGGCGCTGCCACTGCGGGAACGCGGTCGTCGAGCTGATGCGCTGCCCGCTGCATCAGGTGTGCAACCGCGTGCCGCGCCGGCTTGTGGACGGCAAGAATCGTTGGCGGTGCCAGCACAGCCGGACACACGCACATCGCAAGCAATTTCGCCTTAAGCATAAGACCCCTGTACGCAACTATCACATGACGCGGATCACTGGTTAACGAACGACAGTGATCCCTAACGAAAGGTAACTACGAAGCGACCTTAGAATTAGGTGCAAGCCGTTGCAAAAAATATTTTTTTGTTAACTGCGATTACTCGGCGTTAAGCACGGAGAGGAAGGCCGCGCCGTATGCATCGAGCTTGCGCGCGCCGACGCCGCTGATCCGGCCAAGCTCGGTAAGCGACCGCGGTCGCTCCGCCGCCATCGCCCGCAATGTCGCGTCGTGAAACACGACGTACGGTGGCACCCCGCTTGCCGCCGCGAGGTCGCGCCGCACCTGCCGCAGCGCTTCGAACAAGGGTGAGTCGGCGGCGCTCGCCGGACCTGCACGATCGCGCCGACCGGCCAGAACCGGCTGCTGGCGGAGCGCGATGCTCGTCTCGCCCTTGAGGATCGGCCGCGCGTTGGGCCCGAGCATCAGTCCGCCGTGGTCGGGATCGCGAACTAGAGCCTCGCTCGCTTCGAGCTGGCGAGCGAGCGCCTGCCAGCTGCTCGCGGGGACGTCGCCGCCGATGCCGAATACCGACAGCGTGTCGTGGCCGAAGCGCCGGACCTTTTCGCCGTTTGTCCCGCGCAGCACGTCGACAAGATGCCCGACGCCGAAGCGCTGCCCGGTGCGGTAAACCGCCGACAGCAGCTTGCGCGCCGCTTCGGTCGCGTCGTCGAGCCGCGGCGGCGACAGGCAGGTATCGCAGTTGCCGCACGGCGGTGGCGCGGGCTCGCCGAAATAGGTCAGCAGCGGCGCGCGACGACATTGAGTCGTCTCGCAAAAGGCGATCAGCGCGTTGAGCCGCACCGCTTCGGCCGCCTTGCGCTCGGGGCTGCCGTCGTTGGCGGCGATGAATTGGCGCGCGCGGGCGATGTCCTCGGCCCCGTAGAGCAGGTGCGCGACCGCCGGGTCGCCGTCACGCCCGGCGCGCCCGGTCTCCTGATAATAGGCCTCGATCGACTTCGGCAGGCCGAGGTGCGCGACGAAGCGCACGTCGGGCTTGTCGATGCCCATGCCGAAGGCGACCGTCGCGACCATCACCGTGTCGTCGCCCGAGACGAACGCCTCCTGGTTGCGCGCGCGGACGTGCGGATCGAGCCCGGCATGATACGGCAACGCGCGGATGCCGTCCTTCGCGAGACCGTCGGCGACCCGGTCGGTGATCGCGCGCGTCGGCGTATAGACGATCCCCGACCGGCCGCGCTGCGTCGCGAGGAACGCTTCGAGCTGGCGCATTGCGCTCGTCTTGGGTTCGACCTCGTAGCGGATGTTCGGCCGATCGAAGCCGGCGACGACCATCCGGTCGGGCGCGATGCCGAGCTGGTCGAGAATGTCGAGCCGCGTCGTCCGGTCGGCGGTCGCGGTCAGGGCGACGCGCGGCACGCCCTCGAGCAGGTCGCAGAACTGGCGCAGCTGGCGGTAGTCGGGGCGGAAGTCGTGCCCCCATTGGCTGACGCAATGCGCCTCGTCGATCGCCACCAGCGCGATCTCGACGCGGCGGACAAGTGTCTGGAACCCCGGCTGGCTCGCGCGCTCGGGGGCGACGTAAAGCAGGTCGAGCTCGCCGTCGTGGAGTGCTGCGATCGTCGCGCTCGAATCGTCCGACTGGCTGTTGAGCGCGGCGGCGCGGACGCCGTAGGCGCGGAGGGCGCGGACCTGGTCGGCCATCAGCGCGATCAGGGGTGACACGACGATCGCGCAGCCGGGGCGGACGAGGGCGGGGACCTGATAACACAATGACTTGCCGGCACCGGTCGGCATGATGGCGAGGACGTCGCGCCCGGCGCAGACATCGGCGACGATGTCGCCCTGATGGCCGCGAAACGCAGAGAAACCAAAGACTTGATGCAGGACTTCGTCGGCGGAGCGGGGGGGCTGGGACATTGCCGCACCAATAGCCGCACAACGCCCGCGCGGCTACCGTTCGCGGTCAACGATGAGCCGCACGCCACATCGACCAGAAGGTCAGCCCCGGCGCAGCGGCGAAGGTCCCGGTGACAACGAACCCGAGCGCGGCATAGATCGCGAGGTTGCCCTCGTTCGCGGTCTCGAGCGCGGCGGGCAGCCCGGCGGCGTCGCAGTCGTGGAGCTTCGCGCGGATTGCCGCCCCGCCATAGCCGCGGCCGTGCCGCGCCGGGTCGCAGCCGGCGAAGGCGAGATACCAGTGCGGGGTCGGCGGATGATGCGCGTCGACCAGCGACTGCAGGCGCAATGCCCGCGGCAAGCCGCCGCCGAACGTCCGCAGCAGGGGGATCGCGCTGCGCAGCATCGCCGACACCGGCGTTTGCCAGGCGCCGGGGGCCCGCCACACCGTTGCGGCGGCAAAGTCACCCGCAATCAGCGTATCAGCCGGGCGCGCCTCGGTCCGGGTGATGATCGCGAAGAATTGGACGAGCCGGCGCGGCCGGGTCAACGGATCGGGAAACAGATAGGCGAAGACCGGATCGTCGGCGAACGCGAGTGCCAGCACCGCGGTAACTGCGCCGGCATCGGCGGGCGTTGCGGCGCGAACCGGGATGGCGGCGCGCTGCACCGCCGCCGGCGTCAGGCGGCGGGCGCGGCCTCGGCGGTCGCGGCGAGCTTCTTTTTGATCTCGCGCTTGAGCTTGACGCAACGGTCGCTCAGCTTCTCGGCCTTGGTCTTGACCAGCCAGTTGTCGAGGCCGCCGACGTGCTCGACCGAACGCAGGCCGTTCATCGACACGCGCAGCCGGACCGAACGCCCGAGAACGTCGGACATCAGTGTGACGTTCTGCAGGTTGGGCAGAAACAAGCGCTTGGTCTTGTTGTTGGCGTGAGAAACATTGTTCCCGACCAGGCGACCCTTGGCGGTCAATTCGCAGATGCGCGACATCGTGTCAGTCCTTGGCAACCGGAAGGTGTCCGGCAAAGGCGAGGCGCTTACGCGAGGCCGCCCCCGCGGTCAACCTTTGCCACGCGTACATTTGGCGCTGTTCGGACGGCGGGTGAGCCTCTAGACGAGTCGAAGCGCAGGCGACGGCGTAGTTAATGGCGGGGCGGGCATGCCGTATTTTGCGATCCATTGCATCGACAAGCCCGGCAGCACCGATCTCCGCGCCGCGACGCGGCCCGACCATCTCGACCATATCGACGCCGTGTCCGACCGGATGGTCGCCGCCGGGCCGCTGCTCGGCATCGACGGCACGCCGATGGGATCCCTGATGATCGTCGAATTCGCCGACCGCAAGGCCGCGATCCAGTTCGCCGCCGCCGACCCCTATGCGCTCGCTGGACTGTTCGCGAGCGTCGCGGTCACCGCGTGGCGCAAAGTGTATCCGGCATAGATCCTAACCGAGCGCGACACCGTTCGCGGCGGCAAGCTCGGTCAGCCGCGCGCGAATCGACGCATCGCCGCGGTCGAGCCATTCGGCCATCGCCGCGGTGACCGGTGCGAGGTCGACCGAGCGGATCATCGCCTTGACCGGGCCGATCGCCGCCGGGGTGATCGACAGCCGCGCGACGCCGATCGCCAGCAGCGCCAGCGCCTCGAGCGGGCGCCCGCCCATTTCGCCGCAGACCGTCACCGGCACGTCAGCCACCCCGCACGTCGCGACGACGCGGCGGAGGAAGCGCAGGATCGCCGGCGACAGCCAGTCGTAGCGGTCGGCGAGCCGCGGATTGGCGCGGTCGGCAGCGAACAGGAACTGGGTCAGGTCGTTCGTCCCGATCGAGATGAAGTCGACCCGCGGCAGCAGCACGTCGAGGCTCTCGGCGAGCGCCGGTACCTCGAGCATCGCGCCATAGCAGACGCGGTCGGGCAGCGGCCGCCCCGACCGCACCAGCCAGTCGCGCTGCGACTCGACCAGCGCCTTGGCCGCGTCGAACTCCCACGGCTCGCTGACCATCGGGAACATGATGTTGAGCGTCCGCCCCGCGCCCGCCTCGAGCAGCGCGCGCGCCTGCACCTTCATCAGCCCCGACCGGCCGAGCGCGAGGCGCAGCGCGCGCCAGCCCATCGCCGGGTTCTCGTCCTCGTCCGCGTCGTCGCGCATGTACGGCACCGCCTTGTCGCCGCCGATGTCGACGGTCCGGAACACCACCGGGCGTGTCCCCGCGGCGTCGAGCACCGATCGATACAGCGCGGTCTGCCGCTCGCGGCGTGGCAGGGTCGCCGAGACGAGGAACTGGAACTCGGTGCGGAACAGGCCGATGCCGTCGGCATTGGTCACGTCGAGCGCGGCGGTGTCGTCGCGTAGCCCGGCGTTCATCATTAGCGCGACGCGCGTGCCGTCGCGCGTCGTCGCTGGCAGGTCGCGCAGCTTGGCGTATTCGGCCTGCCGCTTCGCCTTGAGCGCGCTCGTCGTCGCGAACGACTTGAGCATTGCCGCCGACGGCCGGGCGAGGATGACTCCGGCCGAGCCGTCGACCAGCAGCTCGTCGCCGTCGGCGATCGTCGTGCGCAGGTCGCGGACGCGGCCGACCACCGGCACGCCCATCGCCCGCGCGACGATCGTGACATGCGCGGTCAGCGAGCCTTCCTCGAGGACGATTCCCTTCAGCACCCGCCGGTCGTATTCGAGCAGCTCGGCCGGCCCGAGGTTGCGCGCGAGCAGGATCGTATCACCGCGCAGCCCCGACTGCGCCGCCGAGCCGAGTTGCCCCGAGACGATGCGAATCAGCCGGTTCGACAGGTCGTCGAGGTCGGTCAGCCGCTCCCGCAGATAGGGGTCGGCGATCGACCGCATCCGCGCGCGCGTCCGCTGCTGGACGCGCTCGATCGCGGCTTCGGCGGTCAGGCCGGAATCGATCGCCTCGTTGATCCGGCGCGACCAGCCTTCGTCATAGGCGAACATCTTGTACGTCTCGAGGACGTCCGAGGTGTCGCCGCCGCCGAGAAACTCGACTTGGCCCATCATTTTGTCGATCTGCTCGCGCATCCGGATGAAGGCGCCGTAGACCCGCGCCCGCTCGGCCTCGACATCGTCGGCGACGGTGTGCTCGATGACGACGCGCGGCTGATGGAACACCGCCGTGCCCTGGCCGAGGCCGTCGACGAGCTTGAGGCCAGCGAGCTTTACCGGGCCGCTCGCCGCGCTGCGCGCCTTCGCCGCCGCGACGTCGTCGATCAGCCCCGCCCCGGCGATCAGCTCGGCCAAGACCATCGCCACGGTCTGCAGCACCTCGATCTCGACCTCGGCATATTCGCGCGGGTCGGCGTGCTGGACACAAAGGACGCCGACCGATGCTTCGCGGCGGACGATCGGCACGCCGGCGAAGCTGTGGAAAATCTCCTCGCCGGTCTCGGGCTTGAAGGCGAAATCGGGGTGCTCGCGCGCCTCGGCGAGGTTGAGCGGCTCGCGCGTCGCGGCGATGACGCCGGTCAGCCCCTCGCCCATCGCCAGCCGCGTGACATGGACCGCCGTCTGGGCGAGGCCGCGCGTCGCGTAGAGCTCCAGAACGCCGTCGCGCAGCAGGTAGATCGACGCGACCTCGCTGTCGAGCTGTTCGGCGACGACGTGTTCTGGACCGCCGTCGTCAACAATGTCTGGTGGCTG
>CAXTPH010000050.1:0-12310 GCA_964245955.1 uncultured Sphingomonadaceae bacterium
TATGCTCGACTAGGTGACCGGTCGCGCCGTCCGATGGGAACAGCCACGTCGAGGATTGGTCCGGATACATTTGACGGCCGAGCCGCATGGCGCGGACGACGCACCGAACCATTTCACGCGACAGCGGGATGTCGAACGCGCGCTCCTCCCCGCCTTTCGGTTTCGGAATGTGAAGCACACGATCGCGAAGATCGAGGTGCTCGACACGGCTCTTCTTGATTGCATCCGGACGGCTGCCGGAGAGCAGCAAGAAAAGATGGAACTCGCGTCTGAGCGGGTTCTCCAATGCTCGTAACTCATCGAACCACGTCGTCAGGTCGGTCGGGCCAAGGCCGCTGTCCCGGCGCTTCTCCGTGTTCCAATCAACCGCGAGGACCGGATTTCCAGCGGGCAGCGACAAGCTTGATCGACGAGCGTGATTATAGATTGCGCGCAGGCTCCGCATACAGCCGTTCGCGATATACGGTCCATTCGATCGTGTCAGATCATCGTGGCGGGTCCGTACAAGTCGGGGATTGTGACCAAGGTCGGCGAGCGGCTTGTCTGCCCAGTCACGAAGGAGGCGCTCGACATGATCGGCGTAGTTCGCGATCGTACCCTCGGCACGGCCCTTACGCCTCATGTGGCTATCACGATAAGCCTCCCATGCTTCTCGAAGGGTGGGCGAGTCTGTGGCATCCCGCTCAATCGGCGCGACTGGCTTGGGGCGCGGGTCAATGCCGTCGGCGATCGATCCGAGCAGGATCTTCGCCTTCGCGCGAGCGTCCCGAGCTGTAATTTTACCTACTTCGCCAACCTTGACCCAGATCGTCTGACGATTGGAGCCGACCCAAAGGTCACCCTGGACAAGATAGCTTTTTGACCGCGTGCCGCACCGAACGAAAAATCCCGGAAGGTCAGCGTCACGGACAATTGTCTGACCCTTGCTCGTGAGCGGCAACGCCATGACGGTGCGGTCGGAAAACGAGATGCGGGCTGCCATGGCAATCCTAGCACGGTGTTTAGCACGGTGGTTGCAGGCCGATCAGTCTCGGCATCCAGTTCCGCCACACTACGCCACGTTGCTAAAAAGACAAGCGTTCCCTGTGGCTTGCGCGCCCAACGGTAAGTTTGGCGTAGAGAGAAAGATCGTGGCGTAAGCGGCTAAACGACACTACGAATCTGAGGGTCGGACGTTCGAATCGTTCCGGGCGCACCAATTTCCTGATAAATTAGAATGACTTAGCCGTCTGCTGCTATCCGACCCCGGACTAAAATTCGTGTTAGTCCGGGTTTTAGTCCGGGGAATCTTTTTCGCGGCATGCGCCCACTGCTATCGGCTTGCCGATGCAAGTGCGCGCCGGGTGCCCGTCAAATGCGGAACTGGGGCAATTCCATTGACCCGATTTTTCGTAAAAGAGACCCAAAGTCGGTCATTCAGCAGCTCTTTCGCGTTTCTCGATTTCGGACGTCCGTTCATCTCGTAGGGATGGCCGCTCTTGGGTAGCCGGTGGCCACCGCTGAACGGCGCAAGATGGTGGTTTGGAGACGGTCCGGTCTTAGTATGGACCGGCTCATGGGCTGCGGTCGATGCCGCTGTCGTGTCGCCGATCACCTACTGTCCCGCGCTGCACCGATCGAGCGACGACGTTGCCGCGCCGATCACCTGGCGGCGGGCGCGCAGCGCGGCGCGGGTGTACGGCATCGGGATCGCGAGGAACCGGCGCGGCGTCATGCCGAGGAAGCGTTTGGCGTCGCGGGTGAAATGCGAGCTGTCGTGATAGCCGGCGGGACCGGCGGCCGCCGGGCCATCGCCGTGAAGCAGCATCGGGACCAGCGCGCGCAGGAAACGCGCCCGCATCGACAGGATCTTGGGCGGGAAGCCGAAATACCGCTTGGTCAGCCCGAGCAGCGCACGCTCGCCGATGCCGGCCCGCGCCGCGGCGGCGGCGAGATCATGCGTGGCTTCGTCGGCCAGCAGCGCCGCGATGCGCGCGATCAGCGGCTCGTCGGGGTGCGGCGGCGGCAGGCGCTCCATGAAGAAATCGTCGAGCACGCCCTTAATCTGCGGACCGCGATCCGACCCGGCGACGCGCGCGACGAGGTCGTCGCACCACGCCTGCGGCAGCAGCTCGTGGAGCGACGTAATCCGGTCGCGCAGCAGCTCCGCCGACGGCGCGAACAGCCGCGCCCACGCCAGCGGACCGATGTCGACGGCGACGCTGACCCCGCCGTAGGTTGAGGTCGGCATCGCCCGGCTGGTCACGCCGAACAGCATCGCCGACCCGAGGGCCGCATAGCTCCGATGGCGGGTCGCGACGCCAGGCGGCTTAGGCGCGAGGATGATCCACAGCCGCGCCCAGCCGGGCAGCACCCAGGTGCCGGGGCCGGACTGCACGGCGGGATCGGAGTCGAATACGGCATAGCTCGACACGACGACGCACAACGCCTCGGCCGGCCGCTCGTAGCGGAGCGCGGTGCCGGGCGGCAGGCCGAAGTCCGCCGCATCGACGCCCGGCGTCCGGCTGCCGCTGACGATCATCGCGGCCTACCATTCATCGACCGACTCCGAGTTTGTTGCGTCGCAGCAACGGCGTCGTCGTGCGCGACGGACAAGGCAAGCTGTAATCAACTCGCCGGCAAAGGTTTTTGTAAGGAATCACATGAGGCCGTAATCGTTGCGCCGGGTTAACGTCGTCGCGACCGGCGCCATCGGGCAAGCGCAGGCCACGGCAGGGGTGCAGCAGATGTTCAGAACATTTCTTCTCGTCGGCGCATCGGCGATGGCGCTGGCGGCGACGGCGGCGAACGCCGTTCAGGTCGACGGCTATTACACCGTGCCGACAACCGGCATCTACACTGTCACCCTGTTCGGCGGGACGGGTGGTAGTAACGACGCCTACCTCGGCGGCCTCGGCGGCGGCGGCGCGGGTCTAAGGGCGCGCTTCAGCTTCAGCGCGAATGACATGCTCTATTTTACCGTGGGCGCAAAGGGTTCTTCGGGCGATAGCGGCGGCGGCGGCGGCGGCGGCGCGACGTTTTTCCGCGATGCGGCGCTCGACACGCTGATGGTGGCTGGCGGCGGCGGCGGCGGCGGCGGCGCTGGCTATGTCAGCGGCGGCTATGTCAGCGGCGGCGGGGCGGGCGGCAACGCCGTCATCCGGCAGAACGGCAGCGCCGGTTCGGCCGGGTCGAACGGCAGTGCGCCCGGCAATAACGGTGCGGGCGGCGGCGCGGGCGGGGCACCCAGCTATGCCGGCCAAAACGGCGGTGCCTCGACCGATGGCAACACCGGGGGTGCGGGCGGGACGACTGCCGGCGGGTTCGGGGCCGGGGGGACGGGCGGTGCCGGTGGCAGCGTCGTCGCCGGCTCGGGCTTCTTATACAAGCATTTAGCCGGCGGTGGCGGCGGCGGCGGTGGCGGCGGCTATACCGCCAGCGGCGGCGGCGGCGGCGGCGGTGCCGGCGGCAATGGCACCGGAATCTTCTACAACCCCGGCACCTACCATCCGAGCACTTACACCTCTGGCTTCTACGCCAATGGCTTCTACACCCCTGGCATCTACACTGCGGGCTACACGACCGGGAGGTATTTTATCGCCGGCACTGACGCCGGCGCTGGCGGCGGCGGCGGCGGCGGCGGCTCGTTCGCCGGGGGCAGCAACAGCGAGCAACTCGGCTTCAACTTCAACGGCGACGGGTCGGCCGACATTACCCCGTACAGCGTCGGCGGCGTTCCCGAGCCGACGACGTGGGGCCTGCTCACCGGCGGCTTCGGCATGATCGGCGCGGCGATGCGGCGGTCGTGGCGGCGGAAGACGCGGCTTGCCTGAGCGAGCGCTCGCCTAACCATTACCGTTTCAAGGGGTGCAGTATGTTCAAGACAATCCTTCTCATCGGCGCGTCGGCAATGGCGCTGGCGGCGACCAGCGCCGAGGCACTGACCTTCGTCCATACCGGCACGATCCAGCATTACACCGTCGCGACCACGGGCATCTACAACGTAGTCGCGGCGGGCGCGCGGGGCGGCACCTCTTATTTTCACGGCATAGACGGTGGACAAGGCGTTGCAATCGGTGCGCACGTCGCCCTGGCCGCCGGGACGATGCTAGATGTCGTCGTCGGGGGCGCGGGCCGCAGGGGCTACTTCGCTGGCGGAGGGGGCGGTGGATCGTTCATTCTGGCTGAGTTTGCTTCTCCCGTCGCCATCGGTGGCGGCGGCGGCGGCGCTGGCTATGTGCAAACAGGGGGCTCGGCGGTCAGCGGTCAGGCGGGGACCAGCGGAGGGGGATGCTGTAGCAGTGCTGCAAGCGGTGGAAGTGGTGGATTGGGCGGGCAAGGCGGATCGTTTTCGCGCCCTGGTTTTTCTTATTATGGTTACTATTACGCGCCTTCGCCCCAAAAAAATGGCGGGGGCGGTGCAGGCTTGATTGGATCGGGAAGTAACGGCGCCGGTTATTCTTCGGGCGCGGGAGGCCTAAGCGGTCCCAGTTTTAAAGGCGGCCTCGGGACCAACGACCGCGGCTTCTATGGCAGCGGCGGCTTTGGCGGCGGCGGCGGCGACGGCTACTTGGCAGGCGGGGGAGGCGGCGGATTTTCTGGCGGCGGTGGTGCCGGTTACGACGGGGCCGGCGGCGGCGGCGGGTCGTTCACCCGGGCGGACGCGACCGACATCACCGCGACGGCGAACCTGCAAGCCGACGGCAACGGCTTCGCCTCGATCGACCTGATCCCGAGTACGGTTCCCGAACCCGCGACATGGGGCCTGCTCACCGGTGGCTTCGGTATGATCGGCGCGGCGATGCGGCGGTCGTGGCGGCGGCGGGTGGCGTGACCTGATCATTACTTGCGAGGGCGGCGAGGGAAATCAGACAGAGTCCGCGTCATGCTGGCGGCCGCCAGCACCCACGGTGGTGCCAGACGATAAGCCGGGCGTCTCGCGGCGCCATGGGTGCTGGCGTTCGCCAGCATGACGGGTAGAAAAAAGCGCAGCCCATGAACCACGGCCTCCACTTCATCTCCGGCCTCCCCCGCTCGGGGTCGACCCTGTTGTCGGCGCTGCTGCGGCAGAACCCGCGCGTCCATGCCGCGATGAGCTCGCCGGTAGGCAGCCTCGTCTCGACGCTGCTGCGCGGGATGAGCCAGGAAAACGAGGGCGCGGTGTTTATCGACGATGCGCAGCGCGAGCGGGTGCTGCTCGCGGCGGTGGATGCCTTCTACGCCGACATCCACCCGGACAAATTGGTGATCGACACCAACCGTTTATGGTGCTCGAAGCTGCCGACGATCGCCGCGCTGTGGCCGGGCGCGAAGGTGATCGCCTGCGTCCGCAACCCGGCGTGGTGCCTCGACAGCATCGAGAGCCTGACCCGGCGCAACGCGCTCGAACCGTCGGGCATCTTCAAGTTCGACCCCGGCGGCACGGTCTATTCGCGCGCCGAAGGGCTGATGAGCGGGACCGGCATGATCGGCTATGCCATTAACGCGCTGCGCGAAGCGGTGTTCGGGGCGGAGCGCGACCGGCTGCTGCTGGTGCGGTTCGAGACGCTGACGGTCGACCCGGCGCGGGCGCTGGCGGCGATCTACGACTTTATCGGCGAGACGCCGTTCGACCACCGCTTCGACGACATCGAGCCCGATTACGACGCGATGATGTTCGACGCGCGGATCGGCGCGCCGGGGCTCCACGCGGTCGGGCCGAAGGTCAGCCTGTCGAAGCGCGACACGATCCTGCCGCCCGACCTCTTTGCCAAATATACCGGCGACGCCTTCTGGGATGCGCCACTCGGCCTGCCGGAGAACGTCCGGCTCGTTTGAGCGGCGGGGGCTGACTGCTTGCGGTGAACGTCAGCTATTGGGAAGTGACCCTGGCTGCCTGAATGTCCGAGTTTGGGGCGACCGCCGACCGGCAGCTTTGCGGCGATGACCCAAAGACGGACGCCGACGCCGGCCTTTGCACGCCCCGAAACGAGACGTTTGTTCAGCTTCAGATTGAGGTCAAAGCGGGTCTTGGTTCCATCCATCCGCTCCTGGTTCAAGTATAACGAACGGTCGGTGAGTTGCTACGGGCTCGCGCTTTCCTATGATCTTGCGCGGCATTCAATTAGTGTCTTTGTGCTGGCAATGGATCCGGATTTCGTCAAGCGGCTACCCGACCTCGCCTTGTTCGTCGCGGCAGCCGAGGCAGCCAGCCTGTCGGCCGCGGCACGAGCGACAGGCGTCTCAGTGGCACGGCTATCGCGCCGTCTCGCTGCGCTCGAACACGCGGTCGGCGTTAGGCTGATCGACCGGACGCCGCGGCGGTTCGGCCTGACCGAGGATGGGCGCGCTTACCTGCTGGCGTTGCGCGAATCGATTCTCGGCCTAAGCGAAGCCTATGATTCCCTGATCCATCAGCAGAGCGCGCCGCAGGGTACCCTCCGCCTCGCCGCCAGCCCCGACTTCGCGGCGCCGTTCCTCGCGCCGATCATCGCCGAATATGTTGCGCTATACCCCGACGTCGCGATTGAGATCGACCTCAGCCCGCGCCGGGTCGACATAGCCGCCGAGCGGTTCGATGCAGCGATTCGGGTCGGCCCGCTCGAGGACTCGCCGTTGACGTCGCGCCGTCTGGCGACGGTGCCGTGCTTTCTCTACGCGGCACCAGCCTATCTGGCGGCGCACGGAACCCCCGCGCACCCTTCCGACCTCGGCCGACATCGCTGCCTGCCGCTGCCGCACATGGGCGGCGTCGCGCGCCTGTCGCGCGGCAGCGAGCGCTACGATGCGGTGATGAAGGGCCCGGTGCGGGCCAACAATCTGATCGTCCTGCGCCGCCTGAGCGGCGAGGGACTCGGCATCGTCGCGCTGAACTCGCTGATCGCGACGGATGGGGGTGAGCACTGCCCGATCGTTCCGGTCCTCGCCGACTGGCAGCTCGAGCCGACGACCTTCTACTTCCTGACGCCCGGACGGTTGCTGCCGGCGCGGACCCGCGCGTTCTTCGATCTCGCCCGCAAGCGATTGGCAGCGCAGGGGTATTGACCGCCGGCGAGAAGCAGCTTCTCGCCGGCGACGACTTCCGATGCGCGAACGATGCCGCCTAATGCGACCTGCCATTTGGAAGAATCGCCATGACCGTTGCCCGTTTCACCACCGCCGACAGCCTGATCATGCTCGTCGACCACCAGACCGGTACGCTCGGCTGGGTCAAGAGCCTGCCGCAGGCGACCGTCGTCACCGCCTGCCGCGTCCTGACGCGTCTGGCTGTCGCCTATGACATGCCGCTCGTCCTGACGACGACAATGGAGGCGCAGGTCGGTCCGACCATTCCCGACGTCGCGACGCTCGCGCCGGACGCATTTGACAAGCGTTTCGCCCGCGGCGGCGAACTCGATTGCGGGGATGACGCCAAGCTGCGCGACGGCGTCGCCGCGCTCGGCCGCAATCGGATCGTCATGGCCGGGCTGACCACCGACATCTGCCTATTCTGGGCGGCCCGCTCGGCGCTCAACCTCGGCTATGACGTGCTTGTCGTCGCCGACGCCTGCGGCACGACGAGCGTCCTCGGCGACACGCTGACCTACGACCGGCTTCGCGCTGAAGGTGCCCAGATCACGGTCATCAACCAGGCAGTCACTGAACTGGTCAACAACTTCGGCATCCCCGAAGGTCAGATGGCGCAGCAGATCATGGGCGACGAGATCATCTCGAAGCTGGGATAACGCCGGTGTCCGCCCGCATCGATCCAGCCGCCGACGTATTCACGATGATCAACACCTTCCATGCCTCGCCCGACCGGCAGGCGGCGATCGTCGAGTCGTTGACCCGGTTCACCGCGACGGCGCGCGGCCTGCCGGGCTTCGTCGGCACTGCGGTCCATGCGAGCTTCGACGGTACGCGCGTCGTCAACTACGTCCAGTGGCAGACGCAGCAGCATCTCGAAGCGATGCTGTCGCGGGACGATGCACGCGCGCACATGGCCGAAGTCGGGCGGCTCGCCGACCGGGTCGAGCCGATCTCGTACCGGGTCGCGTTCGTCGCTGCCGTGGGATGAGGTGGCCGCTGGCGGCCGCGGCGGCGCTGATTGCTACCAGCGCCACCACGGCACCGGCGACCGAGGGCTCGCCGTTCCGCTACGACGACGATCCGACCGTCTTTGCTACAAAGGATGACCTGTACGGCCGGCTGAAGTACCGCCCGCTCGGCGACGAGGCGAATCTGTTGCTGGGGGCCGACCTGCGCGAGCGGGTCGAGGCGAGCGACACGACGTTCCTCGGCCTACAGTCGCGTGCGAGCCAGACCTACGATCTGCACCGGTTGCTCGTCTTCGCCGATCTTCAGGCGAACCGCGACGTGCGCTTGTTCGTTCAGGTCGGCAACCATGAGGAGATCGGTCGCTATCCGGGCCCGTCCCCCTTCGACGTCGACCGGCTCGACCTGTCGCAGGCGTTCGTCGATGTTTCACACGCGGTTGCCGGCGGCCGTGCGACCCTGCGGCTCGGGCGCGCCGAGATGAGCTTTGACGACGGCGCCCTGATCGGACTGCGCGATGGTCCTAACGTTCGCCAGTCGTGGGACGGCGCGCGCCTGACCTATGTCGGCGGGCCGCTGCACCTCGACCTCTTTGCCGTGCGGCCCGTCGCCGTCGAGCCCGGAGTCTTCGACGACGGGCGGGTTGCGGGCCAGTTCCTCGGCGGCATCCATGTCACCTTTGCCCCAAGCCCCACCGCCGCTGTCGATGGCTTCTATTATCATAACGTTAATCCGCAGGTCGCGCTCGTCGGGGCGGCCGGGTACGAGCGGACGGAAACGATCGGCGTCCGCCTTCACGGCCAGCGCGGAGCAGCGGACGGCTCGGTCGGGGCGATCGGCCAGACCGGCGACGCTGGCGGCCGCCCGGTCCGCGCTTTCGCGCTCCATGCCGACGCCGGGTGGCGCTTGGGGCCGGACGCGGGGAGCCCGCACATCTCGGTGCGCGCCGACGTCCTGAGCGGTGGCGATCCCGCCGGCCGTACGGTCGGCACCTTCAACGCGCTGTATCCCAACGTCTCGTATTCGACCGAAGCGACCATCGAAGCACCGGCCAATCTGGTGCAGGTCGGCGCCGTTGCCCGGGTCAATCCGGCTCCTGCGCTGAGCCTCCAGTATACCGTCGAGGGCCTGTGGCGGTACACGTCGCGCGACGCTTTCTACGCCGCGTCACTCCATCCGCTGGTGCTGCCCGATAGCTCGGGCGACCACTTCACTGGGGTCGAGCAGCAGCTTCGCGGGACGTATCAGGTCGCGCGCTTCGTAACCTTGACCATCGCCATCGTGCATTTTGCCGCCGGCAACTTCATCCGCCGCGCCGGCGGCGGCAACGAGTTGTTCGGCATGACCTCGATCGGCGTCCGTCTCTGAAACCCCCACAGGAGTTGACGATGAGATTGTTCAGCATGCCCGGCACCTGCGCGTTGTCGGTCCACATCGTCCTCGAGTGGATAGGCGTCCCGTTCGACGTCGAGGTGATGAACCACGGCGATAACCGGTCGCCTGCCTACCTCGCGATCAACCCGAGTGGTCAGGTGCCCGCGCTGCAGCTCGACGACGGAACCGTCCTGACCGAGGCGGCGGCCATCCTGCCGTTCCTTGCCGAGCGTTACCCCGAAGCCGGTCTCGGCAGCGACGACACCGCGCTCGGCCGTTATTCGCTGGCCCAGCTGCTGAGCTTCTTGACCGGCGAAGTCCACGTCGCGTTCAAGCCGTTTTTCATGCCGCAGCGCTTCCTCAACGATGAGGCGCAATTCGCGGCGCTGAAGGCGAGCGCGTTTGTCGTGCTGGCACCCTTGCTGGCGACCCTCGAGGCGCGGCTCGGGGCGGGCAGTTTCATCCTCGACAACCGCCGATCGGTCGCCGATGCGTATCTCTACATCCTTCTGCGCTGGGTGGAGAACGCGCCGAACGGCCTGTCACCGTACCCAGCCCTGAGCCGCTTCCGAGCGCGGATGGAGACCGATCCCTTCATTGCCCGTGCGCTTGCCAAGCAGGCGATGCTGCCGAGCGGCTGAGACCCCATAGTCAGCCGTTCGTAGGCTTTAAGCGACTTCCCAGAAGCGGTCGCCCGTTCATCTTGTTCTTTGGCCGTTTCCGGGATTCCGAAAGCGTCCGCCGGACGGGATGGTCGTGGTGGCTTGCAGACGGTCTGCTTCTGGCAATGGCCAACGCAACAACCAACAGTTGCCGGTCGGTCCGTCACGCTTCGCCTCGTCATGGCGGTTGATGCAGCAGCCTGGCTTGCAAAGCACTAGCATTCGGATGAAGGCTTGAGCTGGGGGAGCCAGCGTGATGACCGGGACTGATGCAGCGGTGCTGACGCGGCGGCGACCCTGGGGCGGGGTGCTCCTGATCGGCTACCGGGTGATCTGGCTGGCGCTGTTCGCCGCCGGGCTGGTGATGATCGGCTATTTCGCGCCGCGCGACGAGATCGCGGGCCAGTCCGCCTACGCCGCTGCGGCCGCGTTGGGTTTCGCTCTATTTGGCGACCCGTCGCTGGAAGGCCAATTGGGAGCACCGTTGGGCGACGAAGGGCGTCGGATCGGCTATAAGAACTCCGATCTCCTGCTGACTGTGGATGGTCGACCCGTGCCCGCCGACAAAGTCGCGCAGGCGGGCGTTCTGTCGGGACCAACAGGCAGCATAGCGGCGCTTGGATTACGGCACGACACCGGCGAGCGATACACGGTTCGTGTAGCCCGCGATCCGCAGCGTCTCGCGGCGGCACATTCCGGTTGGCACATAAGTTTTCAAGGCAGGCGGTGGGTCCAGTTCGGCTTCGAGACTGCGTCGGCCGTGGCCATGTTCGCTGCTGCGGCGCTGCTCTTTATCCGGCGTCCTCGCGATGTTGTTGCGCAGCTCCTCTCGTTTTCTATTGTGCTGACTTACGTACCTTTCACGCAGTTGCTGCACGTCGCGCCGTTCGTCAGTGCGATCGTTGCTTCTCTCGCGCAAATCCTGCTTCTCACCGCGCTGCTGCTTTTCCCCGATGGCCGTCTCAATACTCGGTGGCACTGGCTGGCGGCGCTTATGATTATCGCCATATCCGTGCTCTCGCTGATCAACTTCTGGTTCAGCGCGGCGGGCAACGTGGCCTTTCTTGTCTATGTGGCGACATTCGCGATAATAATGCTGGCGGTCGTGACCCAATACCGCCGCACACCCAGTGGCATCGCGCGGCAGCAGGGCAAGTTCGTACTGTTCGGTATCGTCGCATTTTGTATTCTCGAGATCACGCAAGGGCTCCTGATCCTGTTGGAACTATCTCTGTCCAGCGTGGGTGCAGAGGCATGGGTCACCTTGGTTAAGCACATCGTGGGGGAGCTCGCTTTCATTGCGCTGCCCGCCGGCTTGCTCTTCTCGATGCTGCGTTACCGGCTGTACGATGCCGAGACGGCGATCAGCCGCTCGGTGGTGTACGGGACGTTGACACTCGCGCTGCTCGCCATCTTTGCCGGGTCGGAGAAGGTCATCGAGCTACTCGGTGAGCAGTATTTCGGGGAACGCCTTGGCGCGCTCGCGGGCGGGCTCGGTGCGGCTTTTGCCGCGATCATGATGGTGCCGCTCCATCACCGCGTCACGCACTGGGCCGAACACCGCTTCCAGGGCGACCTCATCCATCTGCGGGGTGCGCTGCCGGTACTGGTCGGAGACATGGGCACGACCGCAACGCCCGCCCGGCTCGCCGACACCGTGCTCGTGCGGATCGAGAAAGGCGTCCGGGCTGCCCACGCCGCCATCATCGTAGACCACCAGGTGCTTGCGGCTCGCGACGTCGATGTTGACGCTGTACAGACATGGTTATCGACATGGCAGGCGCCGGTCGAAGGCGAAAGCCAGCTCCACGCCAACCGTGACGATCCGCTCTTCCCGATGCGGGTCCCGCTCTATGCCGACAGTGTCGGATCGGTGGGATGGATAGTGCTCGGTCCGCGTCCCGATGGGAGTTTCTACGGGAAGGACGAGCGCGACACTCTGCTCGCCATCGCCGAGCCGGTAGCGCGCGCCATGTTCGTTGCGCGCCAGCGCGAGGAGCGCGACACCAAGCGCGAGGAACGTGACCTTGGACGCGGGCGTGAGATCGGCGGCCTTGCCAACCGGATGACAGCGGTCGAAACGCGACTGACCGGCATCGCTCCACAGGCTGCATGAGCGTCATGGCTGGCCTGTAGCAACGTGCGCCGGGCGATGTCCTCGGCGAGCTGCTCGATGCCGACGCCCGCCTTGATATGACGGACGTTCGACTGAGCAAGCACCAATTTATCGAAGGGAATGTCACGCGAGGTGCTGAGCGCGATCTTCTGGACGGACTTGGTCA
>CAXTPH010000051.1:0-12250 GCA_964245955.1 uncultured Sphingomonadaceae bacterium
CGTATAGTTTCGAGGCCGCCGACACTGCCCTGCTGTTCAAGCAATTCGCCGACGCCGCCGGCGAATGCCGCGCGCTCGTCGATCGCGGACTACCGCTCCCGGCGTACGACCAGGCGATCAAGGCGAGCCACATCTTCAACCTGTTGAACGCCCGCGGCGTCATCAGCGTCGCCGAACGTGCCGCGTACATCGGGCGCGTCCGCGACCTGACCAAGGCGGTGTGCGACGGCTGGGTGGCGAAGAACGCGACGCGGTGGGCGGCGTGAGCTGGGCCGCGGCGGGCCAGCATGGCTGACTTCCTCCTCGAACTCCTGACCGAGGAAATCCCCGCGCGGATGCAGGCCGCCGCGATCGACCAGGCGGTCGTCCGCTTCGGCGACGGCGTCCGCGGTGCACGGCTGCCGGTCGACGCGATCACCGGTTTCGTCACGCCGCGCCGCCTCGTCGTCTACGCGATCGGGGTCGGCACCGAGGGCGAGGTCGTCTCGGACGAACGCCGCGGCCCGCGCGTCGACGCGCCCGAGCAAGCGATCGCCGGCTTCGTCAAGTCGACCGGCATCGCCCGCGAGGCGATGGAAGAGCGCGACACGCCGAAGGGCCGCTTCCTCTATGCAACGATCGTCACGCCGGGGCGCGGCGCGGCGGCGATCATCGCCGAGCTGGTCCCGGCGATCGTCCGCGACTTCGACTGGCCGAAATCGATGCGCTGGGGCGACGCCTCGGTCAGCACCGCGAGCCCGCGCTGGGTCCGCCCGCTGTCGGGGATCGTCGCGCTGTTGGGCGACGACGTCGTAGCGTTCGACGCGGCGGGCATCACCAGCGGGCGAACGACGTTCGGCCACCGCTTCATGTCGCACGGCGGAATCGAGATCGCGAGCGCCGCGACCTACGTCGATCAGCTCCGCGCCGCGCACGTCACGCTCGACGCGGGCGAGCGGCGCGCGGTCATCCTCGCGGGCGCGCAGGCCGCCGCGACCGCCGCAGGCCTGTCGCTGATCCCCGACGACGGCCTCGTCGCCGAGAACGCCGGGCTAACCGAGTGGCCGGTGCCGCTGCTCGGGCATTTCGACCCGGCGTTCCTCGACGTGCCGCGCGAGGTCATCCAGCTGACGATGCGGACCAACCAGAAATATTTCGCGTGCACCGACGCGAGCGGCGCGCTCGCCCCGGCGTTCGTCTGCGTCGCGAACATCGAAGCCGACGACGGCGGCACGGCGATCGTCGCAGGCAACCAGAAGGTACTCGCAGCAAGGCTATCGGACGCGAAGTTCTTTTGGGACGCCGACCGCGCGGTGACGCTCGAGTCGCGGCTGCCGAAGCTCAAGGACATCGTCTTCCACGAAAAGCTCGGCACGGTCGCCGACAAGGTCGAGCGCGTGGCGAAGCTCGCCCGCTGGCTGGTCGAGAGCGGCGCGGTGCCGGGGGCGGACCCTGAATCGGCGTACGAGGCCGCGCGGCTGTGCAAGGCCGACCTCGTCTCCGCGACCGTCGGCGAATTCCCCGAGGTCCAGGGCATCGCCGGTGGCCACCTCGCGCTCGCCGAGGGCCTCGCCCCGCAAATCGCCGCCGCGATCCGCGACCACTACAAACCGGTCGGGCCGAGCGACATGGTGCCGACTGCGCCGGTCACCGTTGCGGTCGCGCTGGCGGATAAGCTCGATACGCTTGTCGGATTCTTTGCAATCGGCGAGATGCCAACCGGCTCGCGCGATCCGTTCGCCCTCCGCCGCGCGGCGCTGGGCGTTATCGCGTTACTCGTTGCAAACGAGCTGCGCTTCTCGATTTCGGATGCATTTCGTCAGGCTCGAATCGGTACAGGGGGAACCGCGCCGCGAACCGAGGCGCGGCAAGCTTTGACCGCCTTCCTCGCCGACCGCCTCAAAGTCCAGCAGCGCGAGGCCGGCGTTCGCCCCGACATCATCGACGCGGTCTTCGCGCTCGGCGGGGAGGACGACCTTGTCCGGCTGCTCGCGCGCGTTAAGGCACTTCAGGCTGTCCTACAGACCGCCGATGGGGCTAGTCTGTTGGCGGGCTACAGGCGGGGGACGAATATCGTGCGGATCGAAGAGGGCAAGGAACCGGGGGTCAGCGACGGCGGGGTCGAGCCCGAACTGCTGACCGAACCCGCCGAGATCGGTCTCAATGCCGCGCTCGACGCGGTGGCGCCCGAGGTCGCGGCGGCGGTCGCGCAGGAGCGGTTCGAGACCGCGATGACCGCGCTCGCGCGGCTGCGCCCGGCGGTCGACGCGTTCTTCGAGACCGTCACGGTCAACGCGCACGAGGCGAACCTCCGCCGCAACCGCCTCGCGCTGCTCGCGCGGTTGCGGACAGCAGTCCATTCGGTCGCCGATTTTTCGAAGATCAACGACTGAAAAACATCGTCTTTCGTGTGAACATATTCTGAACTTCGTGTTGGATACCCCGTGATGGCCACCGCCCCCGCCGCTAACGATACTCAATTCGTCTATCGCTTCGGCGGCGGCACCGCCGAGGGCGACGCGGGGATGAAGACGCTGCTCGGCGGTAAGGGCGCGAATCTCGCCGAGATGGCGTCGATCGGCCTGCCGGTGCCGCCGGGCTTCACCATCGCGACGAGCATGTGCGCGGTCTATTACGATAGCGGCGAAAGCTTTCCGCCGTCGCTCCACGACGAGGTCGCGGCGGGCCTCAAGCATATCGAGGACACCGTCGGCGGCGTTGGCTTCGGCGCGGCGGACAACCCGCTGCTCGTCTCGGTCCGTTCGGGCGCGCGGGTGTCGATGCCCGGCATGATGGACACCGTCCTCAACCTCGGCCTCAACGACACCACCGTCGAGGGGCTGGCGAAAGTCTCGGGCGATGCGCGCTTCGCGTGGGACAGCTATCGCCGCTTCATCCAGATGTACGCCGACGTCGTCCTCGGCCTCGACCATTACCTCTTCGAGGAGGCACTCGAGATCCTCAAGGAAGACCGCGGCGTCACGCTCGATACCGAACTCTCGGCCGACGACCTCAAGGGCCTCGTCGCCGATTATCTCGCCAAGGTCGCGGGCGAGCTCGGGCGGCCGTTTCCGCAGGACGTCCACGCGCAGCTATGGGGCGCGATCGGCGCGGTATTCGGCTCGTGGCGGTCGGAGCGCGCGCGCGTCTATCGCCGGATCAACGACATCCCCGAGGCGTGGGGCACCGCCGTCACCGTCCAGGCGATGGTGTTCGGCAACATGGGCGCGACTAGCGCGACCGGCGTCGCCTTCACCCGCGATCCGTCGACCGGCACGCGCGCGCATTACGGCGAATTCCTTATCAACGCGCAGGGCGAGGACGTCGTCGCCGGCATCCGCACCCCGCAATATCTGACGCACGCCGCGCGGCTCGCCGCCGGGGCGCGGGCCGAATCGATGGAAGAGGCGATGCCGACGGTGTTCGCCGAACTCGCCGGCGTCTTCGACCTGCTCGAAGGTCATTACCGCGACATGCAGGACATCGAATTCACCGTCCAGCAGGGCAAGCTGTGGATGCTCCAGACGCGGTCGGGCAAGCGCACCGCCAAGGCCGCGCTCAAGACCGCGGTCGACATGGCCGACGAGGGGCTGATCACCAGCGAAGAGGCGGTGCTGCGCGTCGACGCCGCCGCGCTCGACCAGTTGCTCCACCCGACGCTCGACCCCGATGCGGCTCGCGACGTGCTGACCAAGGGGCTGCCCGCGTCGCCGGGCGCGGCGAGCGGCGTCGCGGTGTTCGATTCGGAGACCGCCGAGCGCCGCGCCGGCCTTGGCGAGGACGTCATCCTCGTTCGCACCGAAACCAGTCCTGAGGACATCCACGGCATGGTCGCGGCGCGCGGCATCCTGACCTCGCGCGGCGGCATGACCAGCCACGCCGCCGTCGTCGCGCGCGGCATGGGCCGGCCGTGCGTCTCGGGTGCGGGGGCGCTGTCGGTCGACCTCAAGACGCGGACCGCGCGCTGCGGCAGCCGGACGATCAAGGAGGGCGACATCCTGACGCTCGACGGCTCGACCGGCGAGGTCATGCTCGGCAAGGTCGCGACGGTCGAGCCCGAACTCCACGGCGACTTCGGGCGGCTGATGGAATGGGCCGACGTCCACCGCCGGATGAAGGTGCGGACCAATGCCGAGACGCCGCTCGACTGCAAGGTCGCGCGCAGCTTCGGCGCCGAGGGCATCGGCCTGTGCCGGACCGAGCACATGTTCTTCGACGCGAGCCGGATCACAGCGGTCCGCCAGATGATCCTCGCCGAGGACGAGGCCGGGCGGCGCACCGCGCTGGCCAAGCTGCTGCCCGAACAGCGCGCCGACTTCGTCGCGATCTTCGAGATCATGGCCGGGCTGCCGGTGACGATCCGCCTGCTCGACCCGCCGCTCCACGAGTTCCTGCCGCACGTCGACACCGAGTTCGACGATGTCGCACGCGCGGTCGGCCTGTCGGTCGACGCGCTCAAGCGCCGCGTCGCCGAGCTCCACGAGTTCAACCCGATGCTCGGCCATCGCGGCTGCCGCCTCGGCATCACCTATCCCGAGATCTACGCGATGCAGGCGCGCGCGATCTTCGAGGCGGCGGTCGACGTCGCCGAGCGGACCGGCGCGAGCGTCGTCCCCGAGGTGATGGTGCCGCTCGTCGCCACCCCGCGCGAGCTCGAGATCATCCGCGCCGCGATCGACGCCGAGGCGGAGGCGGTATTCGCCGAGACCGGGCGGCGCCTCGACTATCTCGTCGGCACGATGATCGAGCTGCCGCGCGCCGCGATCCGCGCCAAGGAGATTGCGGCGCACGCCGATTTCTTCTCATTCGGCACCAACGACCTGACCCAGACCGCGCTCGGCATCAGCCGCGACGACGCATCGAAGTTCCTCACCGCCTACGTCGAGCAGGGCATCTATGCACGTGACCCGTTCGTCAGCATCGACGTCGACGGCGTCGGCGAGCTGATCGGAATGGCCGCCGAACGCGGGCGGAGCGCCAAACCGGCGATCAAGCTCGGCATCTGCGGCGAGCACGGCGGCGACCCGGCGAGCATCGCCTTCTGCGAATCGCTCGGGCTCGATTACGTCAGCTGCTCGCCGTACCGCGTGCCGATCGCGCGGCTGGCGGCGGCGCAGGCGGCGTTGAAGGCGCGCGGCTAGGCTGCGGGCCGCAAGCGGCTAGGCTGCTGGCCGCACGCGGCTAGGGTTCATCCGCCGGGGGCGTGTGCCGCATCAGGATCGGCGTCTGCGCGAGGGCGAAGACGAAGGTCAGGCCGGTCACGCCCCAGACCTTGAACGTCACCCAGTCGTCGGTCGAGAGGTTGCGCCGCAGCACCTCGTTGAGCACCGCAAGCGCAATGAAGAAAACGATCCAGTTGCGCGTCAGCCGCGCCCAGCCGGTGTCGCTCAGCCCGGTGAAGGCGTCGCCGAGGACGAGCTTGAGCAGCGGCCGCCCGGTGACGCTGCCGAAGATCAGCACGCTCGCGAGCAGGACGTAGATCACCGTCAGCTTGATCTTGATGAACGCCGGGTCGTGGAGGAACAGCGTCGCGGTGCCGAAGACGAACACCATCGCCCCGACCAGCCACAGCATCGGCGGGATGCGCCCATAGCGGAAATGCGCGATGCCCATCGACAGCAGGGTCGTCGCCATCACCGCGCCGGTCGCGACGTAGATATCGGCGACGCGGTTGGCGATGAAGAAGACGAGCAGCGGGGCGAAGTCGAGGACCGCCTTGACGGTCGGCGACGGCGTGCGGCGGGGAGCGGGCATCGCCGCGCTGTAGCGGTTCGGTCACGAGCGGGCTAGGGGGAGCGGGTGTCCGCGCCGACCTCCGCCCTGACCGCCACCGACCTCGCCTGCGACCGCGGCGGGCGGCGGGTGTTCGCGGGCGTGTCATTCACGCTCCGCCCCGGCGAGGCGCTCCAGGTCGAAGGACCCAACGGCGCGGGCAAGTCGAGCCTGTTGCGCCTGCTCGGCGGGCTGCTGAGCGCAGCAGAGGGGACGATCGACAATCCCTACCGGGTCGCCTGGGCCGGGCACGAAGTCGCGCTCAAGCCCGGTGTCAGCCTTGCCGATGAAATGGCGCACTGGGCGCGGCTCGACGGCGCGGCTCCGGCAGCGGTCGCGGCGGCGCTCGACGCGTTCGCCCTTGCCCCACTCGCCGACCTGCCCGCCAGCATCCTGTCGAGCGGGCAGCGGCGGCGCGCGGCGCTTGCCCGGGCGATGGCGTCGGGAGCGGAACTATGGCTGCTCGACGAGCCGGGGGTCGGCCTCGACTCCGCGTCGCTCGGCCTGCTCGCCGCGGCGGTCGCGACGCACCGCGCGCACGGCGGGCTCGTGGTCGCGGTAACGCACGGCGAAGTCGGCATCGTCGCGCCGCAGAAATTGCGGCTGGGGCGATGATCTTCGTCGCGCTCATCCGCCGTGATCTCGCGCTCGCGCTGCGGCGGCCGGGGACGCTGGCGCTGCCGGTGCTGTTCTTCGTCCTCGTCGCCGCGCTGTTCCCGTTCGCGGTCGGCCCCGATGCGCGCCTGCTCGGCCGGATCGCGCCGGGCGTTGTCTGGGTCGCGGCGCTGCTCGCAAGCCTGCTGCCGGTCGAGACGCTGGTCGAGCCCGACCGCGCCGACGGCACGCTCGACCAGATCGTCACGCGCGGCATCGCGCTCGAGGTGTGGACCGCGGCGCGGCTGGTCGCGCACTGGCTCGGCTTCGCCGTCCCGCTGCTGCTCGCGCTGCCGGTCGCGGGCATCCTGCTCGGTCTGCCCTTCGCGGTGCAGGGCGGACTTGCGGTCGGCCTGCTGCTCGGCACGCCTGCGCTCGCGGCGCTGGCACTGCTCGCGGCGAGCCTGACCGCGGGGTTGCGCGGCGGTGGCGCGCTCGCCGGGCTGATCGCGCTGCCGCTGGCCCTGCCGGTGCTGATCTTCGGTGTCGGCGCAGGCGGCGACGGCGCTCTCAAGCTCCTCGCGGCGAGCAGCCTCGTCCTCGTCGCGCTGACCCCGTTCGCGGCGGCGGCGGCGTTGAAAGCCGCGCAGGATTAGGCAATTTGGTACATTGCCGGTCCATCTGCGACAGGGCATTAAGGCTGCCGTGCGGTCGGATGTCCCGGCGTCGCACGGGAGGGGATTTCCGATGACGCTCAGGACTTTCGCGCTCGCCGCCGTTGCCGCTTTCGGCCTCGCCGCCACCGCCCACGCCGCGCCGCCGGCCCCGCAGGCGGTGACCCCGGTCAAGGGCATGAATTACGACTGCACCAAGGCCGGCAACAAGAACAAGGCCGCGTGCAAGGCCGTCACCCCCGCCGGTGTCACCGCGACCAAGCCGGTCGCCGCCGTCCCCGCCGCGACGACGCCCGCGCCCGCCGCCAAGCCGATGAACTATGACTGCACCAAGGCCGGCAACAAGAACAAGGCGGTGTGCAAGAACGTCGTCGTCCCGCCGGTCGCCGCCGCCAAGCCCTCCGCGCCGATCGCCCCGGTAGCGGTCGCCAAGCCGGCCGCACCGGCGATGGCCGCCAAGCCGGCGACGGCAATGGCCGCCGCACCCAAGACGAAGGCTGCCGCGCCGGTCAATCCGAACCTCGTCGCAGCGACGCAGAAGAACGGCAAGGTCGTCCATTACGACTGCTCGAAGGCCGGCAACAAGGACAAGACGGCGTGCAAGGCGGCGTGACCCGCGCCTGACGTCACGGCGTCGCGGCCGGGGTGCCAATCCCCGGCCGCGGTGCTAAATGGACCCCACCATGCACCGTTTCGCCAACCCCGCCCGCTTCCTGCGCATCGCGCGCTGGGCCACGCCGCTGCTGACGCTGACCGGACTCGCACTGGCCGCGGTCGGGCTGTGGATCGGGCTGTTCGCCTCGCCGCCCGACTATCAACAGGGCGACAGCGTCCGCATTATGTATGTCCACGTCCCCGCCGCGTGGCTGGCGAGCGGCGGCTATCTTAGCCTCGCCATCGCCAGCGGGGTCGCGCTCGTCTGGCGGCATCCGCTCGCGGCGATCGCGGCGCGGGCGGTCGCCCCGGTCGGGGCGTTGTTCACCGCGATCTGCCTCGTCACCGGCTCGCTGTGGGGCAAGCCGACGTGGGGGACGTATTGGGTGTGGGATGCGCGGCTGACGTCGATGCTGGTGCTGCTGTTCCTCTACATCGGCTATCTCGCGCTGGCGTCGGCCGAGGACGAGCGCCACGGCGGCGACGTCACGCTGGGGCGCGGCGCGGCGATCCTCGCGATCGTCGGCGTGGTCAACCTGCCGATCATCAAGTTCTCGGTCGAATGGTGGAACACGCTCCACCAGGGGCCGTCGATCACGCTGACCAAGTCGTCGATCGACCCGGCGATGCTGCTGCCGCTGCTGACCTCGCTCGCCGGGTTCAGCCTGTTGTTCGGCGGGATCGTGCTGATGCGGATGCGCGCCGCGCTCGCGCGCCAGATGGTCGAGGCGCGCGGCCGGCGGCTGGCGGAGGCATATGCATGACCCATGGTGAATTCGTCTATCCGAGCTATGCGCTGACGATTGCCGGCATGGTCGGCGTCGTGCTGTGGAGCTGGCTGTCGATGCGCGCCGCCGAGGCGGCAGCGGCCAAGGCGAAGCGGCGATGAGCCGGTTGAAGCCCAAGCACCAGCGGCTCGTCCTGCTGTGCGCCGCGCTCGTCGCGCTCGGCGGCGCGAGTGCGCTCGCGCTGACCACGCTCGGCGACAAGGCAACTTATTTCTATGCGCCGTCGGACGTATTCCGCGACGCGCCCGCGCCCGGCACCGCGATCCGCCTCGGCGGCCTCGTCGAAAAGGGTTCGGTGGCGAAGCAGCCCGACGGCCTGACGATTGCGTTCAGGGTTACCGACAATGCCCGCGAAGTCCCCGTCCGCTACACCGGCATCGTCCCCGACCTGTTCCGCGAAGGGCAAGGCGTGATCACCGAGGGGCGGTTCGGCCCCGGCGGGGTGTTCGTCGCCGACACCGTCCTCGCCAAGCACGACGAGAAGTATATGCCGCCCGAGGTCGCCGGGTCGCTCCACAAGGTCGGGCGGGTCGGCTGATCGCGTGCGACCGAGCCGCGTCGTCGCGCCGGTCGCACTCGGCCTCGCCGCGGTCCTGCTCGGCTATCGCTGGTCGCAGCACCCGGCGCCGCCACCCGCGATTGGGGCACCCTTCCCGGCGCTGACGCTCGCCGGCCTGCCGCCAGTCCCGCGCCTGACCGACCGCGACTTGCGAGCGGGCCACGTCACGCTCGTAAACCTGTTCGCGTCATGGTGCGTCCCGTGCCGCGCCGAGGTCCCTCAGCTTGCTGCACTGCGGGCCGGCGGCATTGCCATCGCCGGGATCGCCGTTCGCGATGCGCCCGCCGATACCGCCGCCTTCATCAAGGCGTCGGGGAGCCGCTTCGACCGTATCGCCCTCGATCCGCGCGAAGCGGTCCAAGCGAAGCTCGGCAGTAGCGGCATCCCCGAAACCTGGGTCGTCGACGGACGCGGCATCGTCCGCGCGCGCTTCGTCGGCGATCTGCGCGCCGACGACCTGCCGCGGGTTCGGGCGGCGGTTGCCGCGGCTACTTACCCCGTCCCGTAACTTCCTGCAGTTCGTCGATCCGGAGCGAGGCGTCGGCCTTGCTCAGTTCAGGGTTGAACTCCTCGTGCGCCTCTTCGCTCAGCGTCTTGAGGTACGACGCCTGCGCGCCGGTCATCGGCTCGTCGCCGGTGGTCCAGTCGTGCGGGTCCTTCTCGGCGTTCGAGGTCGGATTGGACTTGGGGTTGTCGTCGGCCATGATCGGTCTCCTCTAGGACGAGGCTCAAACCGATCGCGGCCAACGATGTTCCGCCTTCGTTCGTGCGTCAGAACTTCGCGCGGACGGTCACGCCGAAGGTCCGCGGCTCGGCCGGGAAGACGATATACAGCTGATTGGTCGAGGTGCCGTACTTGGCGGTGGCGTTGAAGGTGCCGCCGCCCTGCAGCGGCGCGTCGGCGGCAACCTGCTGGTATTGCTGGTTGAGCACGTTCTGCGACCATAATTCGATGCCGTAGCGATGGCCCTTGCCGTACAGGCCGACGCGCGCGTTGACGAGGATGAAGCCGTTCTGCTGCTTTTCGGCGTCGAGGTCGGAGCCGGTGTTGAGATCCGACTGATAGCGGAAGTCGACGTAGAATAGCCCGGAATAGTCGTCGGCGATCGGCGGGGTCCACGCGAACGAGCCCGTCGTCGTGTAGAGCGACGCGTTCGACAACTGGCTGCCGGGCAGCTGGAACAGCGTCGGCGCGAGCGGGATGCCGCCGAGTCCGGTCAGGTTGGTCGCGTATTTCGTGTCCTGGTAGGTGAAGCCGGCGGTGAAGGTCACGTTTTTCGCCGGATAGACGAACGCCTCGAGCTCGAGCCCCTTCGAGACGACGCCGGGCTTGGCGCGGCCGGGGGCGCAGGTGATCGTCGTCGGCACGGTGTTGGTGCCGCCGGCGACGCTGTCGGCGCAGCCCTGGATGTTGGTCACCTCGAAATTGACGCCGTTGAAGGTGTTCAACTGGAACTGGTTGAACTCCTCGTAGAAGATCGCGGTGTTCAATTTGAACTGGCGCAGGTCGAGCTTCGCGCCGATCTCGTAATTGGTCACGAGCTCGGGCTCGAAGCGCAGGTTCGCCGCCCGCGGGGTCGTCGCGTTGAGCGCCGAGGTATCGAGGTTGAACCCGCCGGCCTTGTAGCCGCGCGAGTAGGACGCGTAGGTCAGGAACTCCTTCGACGGCTTGTACGACAGGTTGACGGTGCCGGTGACGCGGTTCTCGTTCTTGGTCGCGCCGGGATCGGTCGCGGTGGTGAAGCCGGTCCCGCTCGTCCCGTTGATCGCGCACGGCAGGCCGCCGAGCGCGGCGAGCGGCGATGCGCGCAACGCCGCGCAGAAGGTGTTGTTATGGTTGAAGCTGGTGTCGAGCGTCTTCTTCTCGTTGGTGTAGCGCGCGCCGATCGTCAGCAGCAATTTGTCGGGGACGAGGCTGATGACGTTATGGGTGAAGAACGCGTAGTTCTGGCTCGTCTGGTCGAACACGTCGCGGACGACGCCGGTGCCGCCGAATAGCGGCGACGTGGTCGGGAAGCCGATCGCGTTCGCCACCGAACGGAAGCCACCGACCGAATTGGTCGGCGACGATAGGCCGGAGAGCAGGCTGATCTGCGCCTTGACCGACGCCGGGACCGCCGCGCTGCCGAGGAGCGCCGCCGCCGTCGTCCGATTGAAGCAGCTCGAATCGGCGGTGTTGACCAGCGCTGCGCCGACGCCGAGCGCACGGGCGAAGTTGTCGGACAACACGCAGTTCGAATAGCGTTCGGCGTCGGCGCCGAACTTGAGGTCGTCGCGTACGGTCAGGTTCTCGTGCGCGTAGAAACCGCCGACGAGGAAATCGAGCCGATCGTTGAACGCGGTCCCCTGCAGCCGCAGTTCCTGGGTGAAGGTGCGGAACTTGCGGTTGAGATCGTTGCGGCGGAGGATGTCGAGGTTCTCATAATCGGCGTCGGAGCCGTTGTTTGCCTCATAGACGCGGTACGCGCTGATCGACGTCAGCTTGACCGCGCCGAGGTCCCAGTTGATCTCGCCCGACAGGCCGTAGTCGTTGCTGCGCTGGTGGTAGTTGACCCCCGGGGTGATCGAATTGAGCCGCCCGAACGGCGTGGTGTCGGTCGACTGGTTGATCACGCCGCCGAGCGCGGTGATGATCGGCACGAGGCTGTTCGGGGTCTGGACGACGTTACCGGCAGCGTCGCGCGACAGGTTGCGCGTCGGCGTCAGGAACGCTGCGCCGCAGCACTCCTCGTTCTTGCGGCTGTAGTCGCCGATGATGCGGACGCTGAGATCGTCGCTCGGCTTGATTAGCAGCTGGCCGCGGATCAGGTAGCGGTCACGGTTGCCGGTCTTCCGGCCCGAGATCGAATCGGTCAGCAGCAACCCGTCGCGCTTGACATAGACGCCGTCGATCCGCGCCGCGACCTTGTCGCCGACGACCGGGCCGGTGACGCTGCCGGCGAGGCGATAATAGTTGAAGTTGCCGTAGCTCGCCTCGGCCGAGCCGCCGAGGTCGAACGACGGGGCCTTGGTGATGATGTTGATCAGGCCGGCGCTGGCGTTACGCCCGAACAAGGTCCCCTGCGGCCCGCGCAGCACCTCGACCCGGTCGATCTCGCCGAGCTCGGTCAGGCCGACCCCGGTGCGGCTGCGATAGACGCCGTCGATGAACACCGCGACTGACGACTCAAGCCCCGGGTTCTCGCCGACGGTGCCGATGCCGCGGATGCGCGCGACCCCCGACGCCTCGT
>CAXTPH010000052.1:0-12055 GCA_964245955.1 uncultured Sphingomonadaceae bacterium
CGCCATGCCCTGCGCCCCGCCCGAGGGCTGGTGGATCATGATGCGCGCGTTGGTGAGCGCGACGCGCATGCCGGGCTCGCCGGCGGCGAGCAGGAAGCTGCCCATCGACGCGGCCTGGCCGATGCAGACGGTGCCGACCTTGGGGCGGATGTACTGCATCGTATCGTAGATCGCCATGCCCGCGGTGATCACCCCGCCCGGCGAGTTGATGTACATGTAGATGTCCTTCTTCGGGTTCTCGGACTCGAGGAAGAGCAGCTGCGCGACGATCAGCGAGGCCATATTGTCCTCAACCTGCGACGTAACGAAGATGATGCGCTCGCGCAGGAGCCGCGAGAAGATATCGAACGACCGCTCGCCGCGGTTCGACTGTTCGATGACGATGGGGACAAGGCCCCCGATGATGTCGGCGTGGTCGGGCATGGTGGCTCCGTGTGGTTCGGCGAGGAAACGCGCAATGCCAACATCGGCGCGAACGGCGCGGGCTTCAACCCCCCTTTGGCGGAGCGGCTCCCCGCCCTCCTGCCCCAAGCCTAAGCGTGGCGGGGCAAGAGGGCCGTGAGGGAGGCTATTCCGTCGTCGTCTTCTTCGCGCGCTTCGGCTTAGCGGGGGCGTCGGCGGTGTCGGCGGCCGGGGCGGCGTCGGGCTCGACCACGGCCTGCGGTTCGATCGCCGCAACGGGGTCGGTTTCGACCGGCTTCGCCTTCTTCACGCGCGCGGGCTTGGCGGCAGCAACCGGCTCGGCCGCGTCGACCGGCTCGGCCGCGGTCTCGGCTTCGACTGGCTTGGCCTTCGCCTTTTTCGCCTTGGGCGCAGGCGTATGATCGTGGCCGGCGTGGTCATGGTCGTGGTCGCAGTCCGGACCGTGGACGTGGCCGCCGGGAGTCTCGTCGTCGCTCTCGATCTCGGCCTGGAGCGCCTCGCGGGTGACGACGCGCTCGGTCACCTCGGCCTTGCCAATGAGGAAGTCGACGACCTTGTCCTCGTACAGCGGGGCGCGAAGCTGCGCCGCCGCCATCGCGTTCTCCTGGAAATACTTGACGACCTGCGGCTGTTCCGCGCGGTCGTACTTCGTCGCCTCCTGCCCGATCAGGCGGTTCATTTCGGCCTGCGTGACGGTGACGCCGTTTGCCTGGCCGATCTCCGACAGCAGCAGTCCGAGGCGGACGCGGCGCTCGGCGATGCGGCGATATTCGGCGCGGTCGTCGTCGGAGGCGTCGGCTTCCTCGGCCTCGACCTGGCGCCAGATCTGGTCGAACTCGGCGTCGACCATCGACTGCGGCACGGCAAAATCGTGCGCGCTGGCCAGCGTGTCGAGCAGCTTTCGCTTCATGTGGGTCCGCGTCATCGCGCCGAGCTCGGCGTTGACCTGGTCCTTGAGGATCTCGCGCAGCGCATCGATGCTGTCGATCCCGAAGCCCTTGGCGAACGCGTCGTCGAGCGCGACCGGCGCGGCGGTCTCAACCCCGGTAACGGTGACGGCGAACTCGGCGGCGCGACCGGTAAGGTACGCTACATTATAGTCGGCGGGAAAGGTCACTTTGACCGTCCGCGCGTCGCCGGCCTTGGCACCGACCAGTTGGTCCTCGAAGCCGGGGATCAGCTGGCCCGAGCCGAGGAGAATCTTCATCCCCTCGCCCTTGCCGCCGTCGAACGCCTCGCCGTCGACCGTGCCGACGAAGTCGATGACGACGGTGTCGCCGGTCGCGGCGGCGTGGTCGGCCGGCGCGGGCTCGAACTTCTTCTGCTGGTCGGCGAGGCGCTGGACCGCGGCGTCGATCTCGGCGTCGCCGGGTTCGACGACGAGCTTCTCGAGCGCGATGTCGTCGATTTTGGGCGCATCGATCACCGGCAGCACTTCAACGGCGACGGTGAAGTCGACGTCCTTGCCCTCGGCGGGCGGCGCGGCGAGGTCGATCTGCGGCTGCATCGCCGGACGCAGCGCGTGCTCGGCGATGAGCTGCTGCATGCCTTCGTTGACGGCTTCCTGCAGCGCGTCGGAGCGCATCTGCGCGCCATGCATCTTGCGGACGAGGTTGAGCGGCACCTTACCCGGGCGGAAGCCGGGCATGCGGACCTGCGACGCGACCTTGCCGAGCTGCGCGTCGACCTTGGCTTCGATGTCGGCGGCCGGGATCGAGACGCTGTATTCGCGCTTCAGGCCTTCGTTCAACGTCTCGGCGATACGCATTTTGAGTGTCCGTCTTTCAATGAATTCGTGGTGCGGGCGAAGGGACTCGAACCCCCACATCTCACGATACTTGGACCTAAACCAAGCGCGTCTACCAATTCCGCCACGCCCGCGAGGGAAGCGCGGGCTTATACCAGCGGCAGCCCTGCGTGCAAGGTTAGGCGTGCAGCCAGATGCGGATCACCAGCCCGACAACCCCGACGGTCGCGACTCCGCCGACCCACAGCCCGACGAACCATGCCCAACGCCGCGTGGTCGGGCTCAATGGTAGCCCTCGTGTCCGACCTTGCCGCGAAACAGCCAATAGGCGTAGCCGGTATAGGCAAGGATGATCGGCACCAGGATCGCGACGCCGACGAGCATGAAAGTCTGGCTCGAGGCGGGCGACGCCGCCTGATAGATCGTGATCTGGCCGGGAACGAGATACGGAAACATGCTGATCGCGAGCCCGACGTAACTCAGCAGGAACAGGCCGAGCGTCAGCAGGAACGGCGCGAGTTCGGCTTTGCGCCCGAGCGCGCGGAAGAACAGCAACCCGGTCAAGCCGACGAGTATCGGCACAGGCGCAGCGTAATAGATCCCCGGCGCGCTCAGCCAGCGATGGTAATAGGCGGTCTTGAGGAACGGCGTCGCCGCACTGACCGCGACGACCGCGATGATCGTGCCGATCCCGGCGAGCCACGCCAGCCGATAGGCGCGCGCCTGCAAGTCACCCTCGGTGCGCCAGATGAGCCAGCACGCGCCGAGCAGCGCGTAGCCGGTCGCGACCGCCACCCCGGTCATGCAGGTAAACGGGCTCAGCCAGTCCCACCAGCCGCCGCCATAGCCGCGCCCGACGACGACGATCCCCTGCAGGATCGCGCCGAGGATCACGCCTTGCGAAAAGGCGGCGATAAACGAGCCAGCGAAAAAGGCCCCGTCCCACAGCCAGGGAAAGCTCGTCCGGCCGCGGAACTCGAACGCAACTCCGCGGAAGACGAGTCCGAGCAGCATCAGGATCACCGGCACATAGACCGCCGGCATGATCACGGCATATGCCAGCGGAAACGCCGCGAGCAGCCCGCCGCCGCCGAGGATCAGCCATGTCTCGTTGCCGTCCCACACCGGCGCGATCGAGTTCATCGCGCTATTGCGGTCCTGCCCCTTGGTCAGCGCCGGGAACAGGATACCGATACCGAGGTCGAAACCGTCCATCGCGACATAGGCGAACACCGCGAAGGCGATGATCCCGGCCCAGACGACGGTGAGATCGAAGCTGATGCCCACCCCCTATTCCGCCGGAAGCAAGGCGGCGTCGCCATGCGTCTGGTGGACTGGGGTAATACCGGCGGTGCGGGTAACGTAGCCCTCGTCGGGACCTGTCTCACCCGGATGCGGCGAGTTGCCCATCAGTCGCATGATAAACAGCGTCCCCGCGCCGAACACGAAGAAATAGACGATGACGAAGGCGATCAGCGACGCCGCCACCGCTGGCGCGTGCAGCGGCGACACCGACTGCGCGGTGCGGAGCAGGTGATAGACGGTGAACGGCTGGCGCCCCACCTCGGTCGTCATCCACCCGGCGATCACCGCGATGAAGCCCATCGGTCCCATCAACACCGCGGCGCGGTGGAGCCACGGCGAGCCGTACAGGTTGCCGCGGGCGCGGGCGACGAGGCTCCACAGGCCGAGACCGAACATGCCGACCCCGATCGCGACCATCACGCGGAACGTCCAGAACACGATATAGACCTGCGGCCAGTCGCTGCGTGGAAACTTGTCGAGGCCGTTGATTGGCGCGTTGAGATCGCCCTTGAGCACGAGCGAGCCGAGCTTCGGGATCGCCAGCGTGTGCCGCATCGTCCCCGCGACCTGGTCGGGAATGCCGATCAGGTTCAGCGGCGCGCCGTCCGGGTGCGAGGTGAAATGCCCCTCCATCGCCGCAATCTTGGCGGGCTGATACTGAAGCGTATTGGTCCCTTGCGTGTGCCCGGCGACGATCTGGATGGGCGCGACGAGCGCCGCCATCCACATCGCCATCGAGAACATCACGCGGCTGCCCTCGCTCGGCCCCTCCTTGTGACGGCGCTCGCGGAGCAGGTGCCACGCACCGACGCCGCCGACGACGAACGCGGTGGTCAGGTACGCGCCGAGAACGGTGTGGACGAGGCGGTACGGCATCGATGGATTGAAGATGATCGCCCACCAGTCGGCAGGAATGAACTGGCCCTGCGGGTTGATCGCAAAGCCCTGCGGTGTCTGCATCCACGAATTGACGACGATGATCCAGAACGCCGAGATAAACGTCCCCGCCGCTACCGCCACCGTGGCGGTAAAATGCAGCTTCTTGCCGACCCGGTCGAGCCCGAACAGCATGACGCCGAGGAATCCCGCCTCGAGGAAGAAGGCGGTCAGAACCTCGTACGCCATCAACGGCCCGACGACCGGACCGGCGCGGTCGGAGAAAACCGCCCAGTTGGTGCCGAACTGATACGACATGACGATTCCCGAGACGACGCCCATGCCGAAGACGATCGCGAAAATCTTCACCCAGTATTTGAACAGGACGAGATAGACCTCCTTACCGGTCCGCAGCCACTGCGCCTCGAGCACCATCAGGAAGCTCGCCAACCCGATCGTGAACGCCGGGAAGATGAAATGGAACGAGATCGTGAAGCCGAACTGCGCGCGGGCGAGGTCGACGGCGGAAGCATTGTCAAACATTGGTTCGATCCTTCCCGGCGCATGTAATAACACGCCGTCAGCGATGCAGCGCGCGGATCGTCGCACACCGCCGAACCGAAACCGACCGCCTCGGGCACGGACCCGCTGGACTTGCTGCCGTTCCCGAAGGAGAACAGTTGCGTCGGTCACTCGTTCCGCGTTCAAACCTTATGTACGCTCCCCGACGAAAGTACTAGGAATGAATCATCGTATCGAAATAATCGCCGTGCTGGCGCTGCTCGCCGCACCCGCCGCCGCCGCCGATCTTCGCGAACTGTGCCCCGACCGGCCGGGCCGTCTGACCCCGGCGTGCATCGTCGACGCCGGCCACCTCCAGATCGAAACCGGCGCGGTGGATTTCGTCCACGACGCCGCCGCAAGCGACATCACCGACACGTTGACGATCGCGTCGACGACTCTGCGCTACGGCGTTACCGATCATCTCGAGGCGGTGGTGCAATGGGCCCCGTACATCAGCGCCCGCGATCGGGTGCGCGGCGGGGGCGTCACCACCGACCGCGGTGTCGGCGACGTCACGCTCGGAGTGAAGCAGTCGCTGTCGCATCCCGACGGCAAGGGTTTCTCGATCGCGCTCGCGCCGTTCGTCACGATCCCGACCGCGAAGTCGGCAATCGGTGCGGGGTCGTCGACGCAGGGGCTGATCGTGCCGGTGACGATCAGCCTCCCCGCCGACATTGCGCTCGGCCTCTCGCCCGAGATCGACCGGTTGCCGAACGAGGGCGCCAATGGCCACCACGCCAGCTACACGACGATTGGCGGACTGAGCCGTGCGTTCGGGGCGGTTACCCCAGGGGTCGAACTCGCCGTGACCCACGATGACGATCCCACCCAGCGGGTCACGAAAGCCACCGCCGACCTTTTCGCCGCATGGGTCCCGAAGTCGATCAAGGACGTTCAGTTCGACGTCGGGACCTATTTCGGCCTCAACCGCGATACGCCCGACATCGAAGCCTTTATCGGCATATCGAAGCGCTTCTGACCTTGCTTTTCAGCGAAAGGTCAGTATCATTGACCTATATCGCTTGGGGAAGTTGATCATGGTAGCCGGACTCGCGCCCGTTTCGCTCGACGACAAGTACCGCTTCACCGACGGCCGGGTCTTCATGTCGGGCACGCAGGCGCTCGTCCGCCTCCCCCTCGTCCAGCGCGCGCGCGACAAGGCGGCCGGGCTCAACACCGGCGGTTTCATCTCGGGCTATCGCGGCTCGCCGCTCGGCGGCTACGATCAGGAACTGTGGCGCGCGAAGAAGCTGCTCGCCGAGAATAATATCGTCTTTCAGCCCGGCCTCAACGAGGAGCTTGGCGCGACCGCGGTCTGGGGCAGCCAGCATGTCGGCATGCGCCCCGGCGCGACCGTCGATGGCGTCTTCGGCATCTGGTACGGCAAGGGCCCCGGGCTCGATCGCGCGATGGACGTGATCAAGCACGCCAACGCCGCCGGCACGACCCCCCACGGCGGCGTCCTTGCGATCGTCGGCGACGATCACGGCGCGAAGTCGAGCACCCTGCCCCACCAGTCCGACCATAATTTCCAGGCGGCGTTCGTCCCCTTTCTGTCACCGGCGAGCGTCCACGAATTCGTCGAATACGGGCTGCTGGGCATCGCCATGTCGCGCTTCGCCGGGACGTGGGTCGGGTTCAAGGCGACCGCCGACACCGTCGAAACCTCGGCGACGATAGATCTCGCCACCGAACAGCGCGGCATCATCCTGCCGCCGTTCGACTTCCCCGAGGGCGGCATCCACATCCGCGGCGGCGACATCTGGCGCGAGGAGGACACCCGCCTCCAGCGGTACAAGGGTTTCGCCGCGATGGCCTTCGCCAAGGCGAACGGGATCGACCGCGTCGTCTGGGAGACGCCGAACCCGCGCTTCGGCATAGTGACCACCGGCAAGGCGTTCGCCGACACGATGGAGGCGCTGTCCGAGCTCGGCATCGACGCGCACATCGCACGGCAGATCGGGCTGCGCGTCTACAAGGTCGGCATGCCGTGGCCATTGGAGCCCGACGGCATCCGCGCCTTCGCCGAGGGCCTCGAGGAAGTCCTCGTCATCGAGGAGAAGCGCGAGTTCATCGAGCATCAGCTCCGCTGGCAGCTTTACAACTGGCGCGAAGCCGTCCGCCCGCGCGTCGTCGGCAAGCACGACGAGCACGGTGACTGGCTGCTGTCGCCCGACAATGAACTGACCCCCGGCACGATCGCCCACGTCATCGCCGCGCGGATCCAGCGCTACTACGACACCGACGCGATCCGCGGCCGGCTGGCGTTCTTCGACGATCAGGACCGCAAGGCCGCCGCGTACGAGACGCCGATCAAGCGCACCCCGTATTTCTGCTCGGGCTGCCCGCACAATACCTCGACCAAAGCCCCCGAAGGCGCGCGGACGCTTGCCGGCATCGGCTGCCATATCATGGCGCTGTGGATGGACCGCGCCGAGACCTTCACCCAGATGGGCGGCGAAGGCGTGACGTGGGTCGGCGAGGCGCCGTTCACCAGCGAGAAGCACGTGTTCGCCAACCTCGGCGACGGCACCTACTTCCATTCCGGCCTGCTCGCGGTGCGTCAGTCGATCGCCGCGAAGGTCAACATCACTTACAAGATCCTGTTCAACGACGCGGTGGCGATGACCGGCGGCCAGACCCACGACGGCGAGCTCGACGTTCCCTCGATCGCTAACCAGATGGTCGCCGAGCACGCGGTCAAGGTCGCGGTGCTGACCGAGGACCTGTCACGTTATCAGGGAGTTACGCTACCCACTTCTGTCCGCTTGTTGGATCGCAGCGCGCTGCCCGCGATCCAGGACGAATTCGCCGCGACCGCCGGCACCACCGTCATCATCTTCGACCAGACCTGCGCCGCAGAGAAGCGCCGCCGCCGCAAGCGCAAGCAGCTCGTCGACCCGAGCCAGCGCGTCTTCATCAACAGCGCCGTCTGCGAAGGCTGCGGCGACTGCTCAGTCCAGTCGAACTGCGTCTCGATCGAGCCGGTCGAGACCGAATTTGGCCGCAAGCGCCGGATCAACCAGTCGAGCTGCAACAAGGACTATAGCTGCCTCAAGGGCTTCTGTCCGTCGTTCGTCACCGTCGAGGGAGCCGGCATCCGCAAGGCCAAGGCGAGCGGCGACCTCGACATGAGCGGCGTCCCCGAGCCCGTCATCCCGGCGCCGGGGCACGGCTATAACATCATGGTCACCGGCATCGGCGGGACCGGCGTGCTAACAGTGTCGGCGCTGCTCGGTACCGCAGGCCACCTCGAAGGCCTCGCCGCGACGACTGCCGACATGGCGGGCATGGCGCAGAAGGGCGGTGCGGTCTACTCCGCCGTCCGCCTCGCCGCATCGAACGCCGACCTGACGAGCCCGCGCATCATCGCCGGTGCCGCCGACCTCGTCCTCGCGTGCGATGCCGTCGTCGCCGCCGACAAGGCGACGCAGACGCTGATGGTGCCGACCCGGACCGCGGTCGTCGCCAACGGCGACATCGCGCCGACGAGCGATTTCGTCCGCAACCGCGACATCGACTTCCGTTCGCATCTCGTTGAAAAGGCGATCCGCAAGGCGGCGAACCCGAACGCGACGAGCTTTATCGCCGCCGACACGATCGCCACCGCGCTGCTCGGCGATGCGATCGGCGCCAACATCCTGCTGATGGGCTATGCGTGGCAATCGGGACTGATCCCACTCAAGCTAGCCAGCATCGACGGCGCGATCGAACTGAACGGCGTCGCCATTCCGTTCAACAAGCGCGCGTTCGCACTCGGTCGGCTACTCGCGCATGCCCCGCGGACGGTGGAAGCGATGGTCGAGGCCGCGCGCGGCCCGGTCGCCGAGCCGCCGTCGACCACCCTGCCCGAGCTGATCACGCGCCGTATCGCCGACCTGACCGCGTATCAGGACGCGGCGTACGCGAGTAAGTTCAAGGCGTTGGTCGATCGCGTTGCCACCGCTCGTGACGACCGGCTGACTGAGGCAGTTGCACGGTCGGCGTACAAGCTGCTCGCGTACAAGGACGAGTACGAGGTCGGCCGCCTCTACAGCGACGGCCGGTTCAAGGCGGCGTTCGCCGCGCAGTTCGACGGCGGCGAGAAGCCCCGCGTCCAGCTATCACCGCCGATCTTCGCGAAGCTCGACCCGGCGACGGGCCGTCCAAAGAAGTACAGCTTCGGCCCGTGGATCTTCTCGGCGTTCGGCGTTCTCGCCAAGCTCAAGGGGTTGCGCGGCACCGCCTTCGACGCGTTCGGCTACAGCACGGAGCGCCGCCACGAGCGTGCTGCTTTCGGTGACTATGTCGCCAAGGTCGACCGCCTGCTTGCCGGCCTCACCCCGGACAACCGCGACCTTGCGATCGAGATCGCCACTCTGCCGCTCGCGGTTCGCGGCTTCGGCCCGGTCAAGGCGGCGGCGGCGGTCAAGGTTGCAGCCGAAGAAGCCGCGCTGTGGGCAAGGTGGCCGGGCGAGGCCGTGCGGGTGGCGGCGTAAGATCGAGAGCAGTTGATCGGCAAATAACCGATGTCCACTATCGGACGCGACGCCTACGGCCTCGCGAGCCTATGTTAAGCGGTCGTCGATGGGTCATCGGCGACCGCTCGAGCCCTCGGTATCGATCAGACGGCGTAGGCACCCCGGGTGACGGCCTTCGCGCGACGGCGCATCACGACGCCCGTCGCGCCTAAGCCGACGATCATCATCGCCCACGACGCTGGCTCGGGGACCGCACCGGTGAGCGCGACAGGGGAAATCGACAATGTGGCGTTGCCGAAGAACGGGTTGATCACCGTGAACGTGCCAGTCAGGAAGGTCGGGTGAGCGGGTGCGCCCGTAAACAAGGTCGGCGCAATGAACTGGGTGAAACCAAGGTTCGGGGCGGTGATGCTCAGGCTCGGGAAGATGCTGCCGCTGCCAAAGCTAATCGTCGACGCGGTGCCAGCCACGCCCCCGAACGTACCGGCGACGTTACTGAACGAAAACTGATCGGAACCGAGAAAGCTCTGAAACGCATCGGGCGTCGGGTTTGAGTCGAGCTGGAACATTGCCGTTCCGGACGGACCGGAAAAATCGAACAACAGCGGTGCCGCATCTGCCGACGAAGCCGCCGCAACCAATACCGCCGCCATGCCAAACGCCAACTTGATCATACCCACTCCCTGCTACCGACAACCGCGCTTCACGAAGGATGACGGTTGCAGAAACGGAGCCGGCGAAAAAATGGTTGCGCTAATATTAACTAATTTTTCGGGCGGACGATTTCAAGCAATCCAGGGCCAGCGCAATTACGGAGATCACGCGCGACGAGACGTCGACCCAGGTCGACACCGGCTTCGCGGGGTGGCCTGGCAGCGAAAATCTCTCAGAACCAACTGGGCCGCCCCCCACGGGCGGACGCGGCCCGTTATCCCGTCGTCACGAAGCACGCCCGCCCGGCCTCGGTCAGCTTGGCGCACGCCGCTTTCGCCGCATCGCGGGTTGCGTATGGGCCCATCTGGAGTTTGGTCACCGGGCCATCGGTGGCGAAGATCGGCTTGGCCGGGGCCGCCGTTGCCTTGACGTCGGCCCAGGCGGTGTCAGCGAGCTTGCGCGCCGAGAAGGCGCCAAGCTGGACGCGCCAGCCGTCGGGCTTCTTCGCTACAGGCTTGTCGGCGGTCTCGAACGGCTTGAGCGCGGCGGTCGTGACCGGCTTCGGCTTGGCCGGAGGAGTCGCGAGCGGATCGACAGCGGACTTGGCCGGCGGAACAGCGACGGGCTTCGACGCAGGCACGTCGGTTGTCGCGATCACCGGCGGGGTCGCGGGGAGCGAGCGGACCGCGGCGGCGACCTGCCCGAACGCCGGCGCTGCCGCCGCTTTCGTTGCGGCGGCGTCGGCCTGCGCTGGGGTCGGTTCGGGAATTGGCCGCGCGACGGCTACCTCGGGGGGGGTAGTTTTTGGCACGACCGCGGGCGGCAGGGTCCGAGCGGTCACGACTGGCGCGCTCGGCGGGGCCGTGGCTGCGGGCGCTCGGATTGCCGGTGCGGTGACCGGAACGACCGGTCGCACTTGGTTCAGCGCTTGTGCGGCCACCGGTGCGGGCGGCGGTGTGGTCGCCGACGGGCGCAGCGCGGCGATTTCGGCGGCTGTCGGAGGTGTGCGGATCGGCGCGATCTGACGCGGCGCGGTGGTCGCTGCAAGCGCCGCCGGCACGCCGGTCCCGGCGGCAAGGCTTGCGGCGACCGCCTCGCCCGCGGTCCGGTCGGCGGGGGACAGGCCGGGCGCAATACTACCGAGCGCGGTCGTCGCTTGCGGCAGACCGCTCGCCTGCGCCCGCAGCAGATAGGCGTAACCCAATGATTGTGAACGCGCCAAGCCGTCGCCGTTGAACGCGGCGATACCGAGGACATATTGCGCGCGCGGCTCGCCGCGGTCGGCGGCGGTCCGCAGCCATTTGATGCTCTCGGGCTTTTCGCCTGCTTGGAACAGCGCGATGCCGAGGTTCGCCTGTGCCGGCAAGTGCCCCTTCGCCGCCGCCTTGCGGTACCAATCGCGCGCCGCCGCCGCATCGACCGACACCCCCCGCCCAAGCTTGTACGCCTGCCCCATGTTAAACATCGCATCGGCGTCCCCCGCCTCGGCAAAAGGCTGCCACACCGCTACCGCCGCCGGATAATTCCCCGCGCGCCACAGCTCGACCCCCTGCTTGATGCTCGGGGCGACCGGCGCGACGGCTGGCGGCGCAACGGGGGCCGGAGCCGGACGTTTGGCAGCGGTCAGCCCGACAACCGACCCGAGCAAAAGCAACGCCTTGGCCGCAGTCCCTACAGCGCCCATGCGATCTCGCCTCCCTTGATGGTCATCGTCACCAGCCCCTGGACCGGCAGTCCATCGAACGGCGTATTTCCCGCCGACGCCGCCATCGCTGCGGCATCGATCCGCCACGGCGCACCGGGATCGAACATGATCAGATCGGCGGGAGTGCCGGGTTCGAGCCGTCCGCCGGGGAGCCCGAACAGCGCCGCCGGGGCGCTCGTCATCGTCGCGAGCAGCGCCGCCCAACTCATGCCGTGATCGCGGACGAGCGTCCCCGCCAGCGCGAGCAATGTCTCGGCGCCGACCATGCCGGGGGCGGCGTCGGCGAACGGCAGGCGCTTGTCCTCCTGCGTCCGCGGGTCG